>NZ_JBCGCS010000010.1:0-246363 GCF_038594925.1 Achromobacter sp. JD-1
TACCGCTTGGCTGCCAGACATCTATCTACTGGTGGCTTTGCGGCAGGCCGGGTAGGTTTCCTTGCGGATCGCCTGCTTGTTGGCCTGTTGCGCTACTCCTGGCTTCGCGGTTCAAAAACTGCCTGAACTGCGAAGGAGCGAGACTATAGCACGGAAATTTCTCACGGGTGATCTTCATGACACCCAATTTGCAAAAAGATGAAGAGTTATGGGGACGATTCCAATTTTTCACGGTGTTGCTACATATTCCGCCTAGGACGCCCATCCGTCTCCGCTGTATGTAGATCCCCCCTATATATAGAGAAGGCACGCACCGTACCCACTCCTGTTATCAAAGCCTGAGCTCAGTCGTCTCCTTGATCTGTTGCAGGGCGAAGAAAGAGCGCATGTCCACCACTGCGGGGTGTCGCATCAAAGTGTCCATGGCGAACCGGGAGAAGTGCGCCAGGTCAGCGACTTGTATTCGAAGTAGATAGTCCATGTCACCGGACATCGCATAGCACTCGACCACTTCCGGCCAGAGCTGCACGTCGCGCGCGAAGTCGCTCATCGGGGCGTGACTGGAGCCGCTGTGCTTGTTCAAGCGGATGTTGACGTACGCAAGCAGGCCGAGCCCCACCTTCTCGGCATTGATCAGCGCCACATACTTCTTGATGAAGCCCTTCTCTTCCAGGCGGCGCACCCGACGCAGGCATGGACTTGGTGACAGCGATACGCGATCCGCCAGCTCTTGATTGCTGAGCCGGCCATCGCGCTGCAATTCAGCCAAAATCCTTAAATCTGTCCTATCAAGCTCGATATCAGACATTTATTGCCCTTTATTTGATTTTCATGGCCATATTATTGCTCAACGTTTGCACTTTTACGCCATATTTGCAATTGTCTGCCCGCCAATCCTTCCTACAATCTTCCTCTAGACTTGAACAACAAGTCGTCCTGAAAACGAAGCAAGGGAGCAGACTTATGAGCAGCGCATTCCAACCCTGGGAAAACCCGATGGGCACAGCCGGGTTTGAGTTCATCGAATATGCCGCGCCGGACCCCGCTGCGCTACGCAAGGTGTTCGAATTACTGGGCTTCAAGGCCATCGCCAAACACCGCCACAAGGACGTCACGCTGTACCGCCAAGGCGGCGTCAATTTTTTGATCAACGCAGAACCTGATTCCTTCGCCCAGCGCTTCGCGCGTCTGCATGGGCCATCCATCTGTGCAATCGGGTTCCGCGTGCAAGACGCGAATGCAGCCTACAAGCGGGCGTTGGAACTGGGCGCTTGGGGTTTTGATTCGCACAGCGGCCCGATGGAACTGAACATTCCGGCCATCAAGGGTATCGGCGACTCGCTGATCTACCTGGTTGACCGCTGGACGGGTAAGGAAGGCCATGGCGGGATTGGTGATATCAGCATCTATGACGTGGACTTCGTGCCGGTGGATCCTGGCAATGCCCAGGCAGACCTGAACCATCGTGGCGCCGGCCTGACGCTGGTGGACCATTTGACGCACAACGTGCACAAGGGCCGCATGGCCGAGTGGTCAGAGTTCTACGAGCGCTTGTTCAACTTCCGCGAAGTGCGGTATTTCGATATTGAAGGCAAGGTCACGGGCGTGAAGTCGAAGGCCATGACGTCGCCTTGCGGCAATATCCGCATTCCCATCAATGAGGAAGGCACCGAGGAGAAGGGGCAGATCCAGGAGTACCTGGACCTGTACCGTGGCGAAGGCATTCAGCACATTGCCATGGCGACGGACGACATCTACAGCACCATTGAGGCGCTGCGCGAGTCGGGTGTGGTGTTCCTGGATACGCCGGAAACGTATTACGAACTCTTGGACCGCCGTCTTCCGAACCACGGCGAAGACGTTGCACGCCTGCAGAAAAACCGCATCTTGCTGGATGGCGCGCCGGGCGGCGGACTGCTGCTGCAGATCTTCACGGAGAATCAGATCGGCCCGATCTTCTTCGAGATCATCCAGCGCAAAGGCAACGACGGTTTTGGCGAAGGCAACTTCAAGGCCCTGTTCGAGTCGATCGAACTGGACCAGATGCGCCGCGGCGTGGTGAAGAGCGTCGAGTAAGAGCTTCCCCGCCAGTGCCCAAGTGCCCTAGCATCGGCACTGGCTTTGTAGCCTCACCTTATGGTGAGGTTTTTTTTGCCCGTTCGAACCGACCCGGGCGTCCACGCGGCAGTTAGCGCTGCAGACGATCCTGGAATTGCTTGCGGAACTTGGCAACCTTGGGTGCGATCACAAACTGGCAATAACCTTGCTCGGGGTGCAGGGCAAAGTAGTTGCTGTGGTAATCCTCGGCTTGCCAGAATTTGGCGGGCGCCAATAGCTTGGTGACGATGGGCGCATCGTAAACCTGTTGCGCCTCCACCTCGGCAATGACCGCTTCAGCTTGCTCACGCTGAGACTCGTTCTGCCAGAAGATTGCCGACTCGTACTGCGGACCGATGTCGTTACCCTGACGGCCCGGCGTGGTGGGATCGTGTGTGGCGAAGAAAACCCGCAGCAAGTCGCTGAAGGACAATTCCTTGGGATCAAATTCGATTCTGGCGACTTCGATATGGCCCGTATCCTTGCCGCACACCTGTTCATAGCTGGGGTTGTCGACATGCCCGCCACTGTAGCCGGGCAACACGCTCTTCACGCCGCGCAGATCGACGAAGACCGCTTCAACGCACCAGAAGCAGCCGCCGCCAAGGACGGCAACCTCGTTGCCCGGGGAGGGTTGTTCTGTCATGGCAATTCCTCATTCATAAAGGGCCGCGCCTTGCAGCCCAAGCCCGGCTTCACGCCGGGGGATCAAGATTAAGACTACTGTTTGGCCGGCGCCAGCGACAATATCCATTCGGCAAGCAGACGGGCATCTTCCTGACTGACATGGGTTTGCGCCGGCATGGGGACCGCCCCCCAGGCGCCGCGACCACCTCCACGTATCTTGCCGGCCAGATAATCCACCATGGCGTCGCCCTGCCCCGCATAACGTTCCGCCACACTCTTCAGCGGCGGTCCCACGCGCTTCACCTCTACCTGATGGCAGGCCATACAGGCCTTGCTCTTGGCCAGATCCAGGCCGGTCGTTTGCGCCTGAACCGCGCCTGCGCTCAACATGCAGGCGGTGGCCGCCCACAGACTAATCTTCAAATGCATCGGTGACTGCCCCACGGCTCGCGGTGCTGGCGAGCTTGCCGAACTTGGCAAGCACACCGCGTGTATAACGCGGCTTGGGCTGGACCCAGGCCTGACGACGAGCCGCCAGGTCTTCGTCGCTGATGTTGAGCTGCAGCAGCAGCTTGTGGGCATCGATGGTAACCGAATCGCCTTCCTGGATCAGGGCGATCGGCCCGCCCACGAAGGCTTCAGGCGCAACGTGGCCGACGACCATACCCCAGGTACCGCCGGAAAAGCGGCCGTCGGTGATCAGCCCTACCGTTTCACCCAAGCCCTGCCCCACCAAAGCGGACGTGGGCGCCAACATTTCCCGCATGCCCGGCCCGCCTTTAGGACCTTCGTAGCGGATCACCACCACATCTCCGTCGTTGATACGCTGGGCCATGATGGCCGTCATGGCGTCGTCCTCGGAATCGAAGACGCGCGCCGGACCAGTCATAACGGGGTTCTTCAGCCCCGTGATCTTGGCGACACAGCCTTCCGGCGACAAGTTGCCCTTGAGTATGGCCAGATGTCCCTGCGGATACAACGCACGGTCCAGCGGCATGATGACGTCTTGGTCCGCGCGCGGCGCATCGGGCACATCGGCGAGCGTTTGCGCGATGGTCTTGCCCGTGATCGTGACGCAATCGCCATGCAGCAGGCCGGCATTGAGCAACAGCTTCATGACTTGGGGGATGCCGCCCGCGCGATGCAGATCGGTGGCAACGTACTTGCCAGACGGCTTCAAGTCGCACAGCACCGGGACACGCTTGCGGATACGCTCGAAGTCATCGATGGTCCACGGCACGTCGGCGGCGTGGGCAATCGCCAGAAAATGCAGCACCGCGTTGGTGGACCCGCCCGTGGCCATGATGACCGACACCGCATTTTCGATGGATTCGCGCGTGATGATGTCGCGCGGACGCAGGTTGCGCCGGACCGCGTCGACCAGCACTCGCGCCGACTCGGCGGCCGAGACGACTTTTTCGTCATCTTCATTGGCCATCGTGCTGGAATACGGCAAGCTCATGCCCATGGCTTCGAAGGCGGAACTCATGGTGTTGGCGGTGTACATACCACCACAGGAACCAGAGCCAGGGATCGCGCATTTTTCAATCTGCTTGAAATCCGCCTCGGGCATGCGGCCCATCGTATATTCGCCCACGGCTTCGAAGACCGAGACAATGGTGAGATCCTTGCCCTTGTAGTGGCCCGGCTTGATGGTGCCGCCATAGACATAGATGCCCGGCACATTTGTCCGCGCCAAAGCGATCATGCCGCCCGGCATGTTCTTGTCGCAACCGCCAATGACCACGACGCCGTCCATCCACTGGCCTTGGGCGGCGGTCTCGATACAGTCAGCGATGACTTCGCGCGAGACCAGCGAATACTTCATGCCCTCGGTGCCCATGGACATACCGTCGGAGATGGTGGGGGTACCGAACACCTGGGGGTTGGCGCTGGACGAACGGATGGCGTCGATGGCTGCATCCGCCAAGCGCTGCAACCCGCTATTGCAGGGCGTGATGGTGGAATGGCCATTGGCCACGCCGATCATGGGGTTGTTGAAATCGGCTTCTTTGTAGCCCAGCGCGTAATACATGGCGCGGTTGGGCGCGCGTGCTACGCCTTCAGTGATGTGGCGGGAACGTTCGTTGTTCGGCATGGTCTGTCTCTCCTGTCGGCCGTCGGGGCGCGGACATGGCGAACGCACCCAGGAAGCTGGCTCGCTTGCATGCATGCGAATCTTCAGTGCTCGCCGGTTATTATCATTCAACTTCATTGTGTCGGGCAGAACATGCTGCAATATCCAAAATTCGACCCCGTAGCCTTGCAGATCGGGCCGCTCGCCATCCACTGGTACGGGCTGATGTATTTGGCGGGCTTCGCCCTGGTGTATGTGCTTGGCCGCCGGCGCATCACAAGCGGGCACACCACATCGCTGAACGTGCGCGACCTGGAAGACCTGATTTTCTATAGTGTGCTGGGCGTCGTACTGGGCGGACGACTTGGATATGTGCTGTTCTACAAGCCTGCCTACTATCTGGCGCATCCGCTGGAAGTGGCGTACTTGTGGCAAGGCGGCATGTCGTTCCACGGCGGCCTGATCGGCGTGATCCTCGTCATGCTTTTGTTTGCGCGGAAAAAGAAGCTGCCCTTTTTCGCAGTCAGCGATTTCATCGCGCCGTTGATTCCGCTGGGCCTGGGGTTCGGCCGTTTGGGCAACTTCATCAATGGCGAGCTTTGGGGCCGACCAACCGATGTGCCGTGGGCCATGGTGTTTCCCGGCAGCGGCGACGGGCTGGCGCGCCACCCATCCCAACTCTATGAGCTGGGCCTGGAAGGCATTGTGCTGTTTGCGCTGCTGTGGTGGTTTTCGAGCAAGCCGCGCCCACTGGGACAAGTGAGCGGGCTGTTCTTGATGGGTTACGGGACGTTCCGCTTCCTGGTGGAATTCACCCGTGAGCCAGACAACTTCCTGGGCCTGCTAGCGGGCGGATTAAGCATGGGACAGTGGCTGTCCCTGCCGATGGTCGCTTTGGGCGCCATCATGTTCAGCCTTACTGCAAAACGATCGTCCCGTTGACGGCGACGCTAACCGTGACGTCTCCCGCTTCCAGCGGGACGTCCGGGCTGTAGCCGCCAGAGGCGTCTTTGGCCATGGCCGCGCCAAGCATGCGCGGCATCGGCACGGGGCCGCCCGAGCCGCCGAGCTCCAGCTTGGACAGGCGGTAACCCGAAAAGCCGAACGCGTTGGCAGCAGCCAATGCACGATCCTTGAACGCTTGGGCCGCTTCTTTCAGCAGCTTGCGCTCTTCGGCTTCACGCGCTGGACGAGACAGCGAAAACCCGATGCTGGAAATAGCGGTCTTGTCCGACAGCTTGGCCGCCAGGGCAGCGGCTGCTTCAAAGTCCTTGGACTCCAGCACGATCTCGCCCTGACCGCGCCACGATGCAATCTTGCCCTTGCTATTCGTGTTGGGCCACACGTTGAAGCCACCCGTGCGGACTTCCACGCCCTTGGTGTCGCGCGCACGCTTGACCACATCGTCCAGCACCGACGTCAACTTCTTGCCGGCGGCGGGCTGGTCAGGCGCCTCAACCTCGGCAGACAAGGAAATGCGAACCGTGTCCTGCTTGACCTCCGACGAGGCCGCCGCTTGCAATGTCATTTCCGGCGAACGGTTCGTGGATTCCGCCATGGCCGGCGCATTGGGCGCCTGCGCCTGAGCGGATGCGGGCTGAACCGCAGCAATGGCGGCCACGGCTGCGCACGCTGCGCCGAGTTTCGTCAGCGAGAAAACAGGGTGTTTGAACATGGACGGGTCCTAGGAGGGAGGACAGAGAGAAAAAGAGGGGGATGGTTGTCGCACCCGACGCGGACCTGCGCTGTTGGCAGGCCCGCTGGGATAGATGCCCCGCCTGTGCCGTCAAGGCCGGCATCTCGAACCCTGAGGTTCAAGGTGGTCGCGTTCCGAAGAGCGTCGGGTTCGTCTACGAGAGACAATCACTCCAGCTCTGCACTCCCGCAACCAATATGCCAAAAGACATAGGTTCAGAGAATGTATGGCCTAGTCACGGACACGGCAGGGACAAACTGAAAATTCTTGAATACAGCGTTATGAACGTTTAGAGCAGTTTTTCCTGACCCGACAAGGCGTCATCGAGTACTGCGTTCATGTCCTCAATTCTACGCTTGAAGTCGCCAACCGCCAAACCCCCTAGCGGACCATCAGGCGCTTTCATGGCGAGCAGCTCGCCAGCGACTTGCAACGCGGCCATGACGGCAATGCGTTCGTTGCTGGAAATCTTGCCGGTTCCCTGGATGCGCAGCATCAGTTGGTCAACGTGGCGCACAGCGGCCATCAGCGTGGGCTTCTCTTCGGTGGAGCAAGCCAGGGAATAGTCGCGCCCTAATATGGTTACGTCTACGCGTTCCATCAGTGTTGCTCTCCAGACGGCGCGCCAGGCAAGCGGGCCAGCACGGCGTCAATGCGCTCGCGAGCCGAGGCGGCGGCCACGCGTAAGCGCTGTAGTTCGGTATCACGGCTTTGCAGGCTACCCTGCAATTCCGATTCGCGGGCAGAGAAACGCGCTTCAAGCGATTGGCGTTCGGCGGATTCTCGGGCAAGCTGCTCGCGCAAGGCGGCCTCAGCCTGCTGGGCTTGCTCAAGCATTGCGGTAACCGCGCCGTCGTGATCCTGAAGCTTGCTTTGCAACGTGGCGATGTCAGCGTCGCGTTCAGCCGCGCGCTGCTTCAGCACACGCTGTTCAGCTTCGAATTCGTTCAAGCGGAGGCGCAACGCATCACGCTCTGCGTGGAGTTGGCGGGTGCGTTGCACCAGTTGCCCGATGCGGGCGGCGAGTTGGTCTAGGTCTTGCAGCATGGGCGCTATCGTAAACCATCCTGAGGTGAACCGGGCCACTTCACGCAAGGTGAGAAACCCGGCAATATTCGGTAGGAAATGCGGTGTTGATTTGGGCGGCGCGAGACTAACCGATTCCGGCAGAACAAGAAAAGCGCCTCCTCCAAAATCCCCGCATCCGGCCGATCTGGCTTTCGCATTTCTTTCTATAAACTTTCACTTAGCTTTCAAAAAGCACTCATTCTTCCTGCGGCGTTACATCTTAGGCTCGGGAGTACCCGAATTCTAGGGAAAACCCCAGGCTTTCACCGAGCTTACAGGGTTTGCAGCATGGCAGGCGTCAATTACCATTCGCCCTTTCAAGAAGCCGCGCCGCCGCTTTCAGAATAACTAATGGCACCCCGAAGTGCCTTTTTTGTGCCTGTCACTCGCCTTTCGGCGAGTCCCATCCGGCTACAAACTTTTTATCTACATGCTGTAAATAGGAGCCAACCAATCATGCAGCTACGCAATCGACAGGACTTCTGGTCGGGGGTGATGTTCATCGCCCTTGGACTGGGATTCGCCTGGCAGGCCAGCAGCTACCAAATGGGTACTGCCGCCCGAATGGGCCCAGGGTATTTTCCTTTCTGGCTAGGCATTGTTCTGGCTTTGCTGGGCGCCATCGTGCTGCTTGGCTCACTTTCCAAGAAAGCCCACGAAACGCATGTCGACAAGTTCGACTGGCGCATCGTCTTTCTCGTCGTGGGTTCCGTGGTCTTGTACGGCTTCATCCTCAAGCCGCTGGGCATCTATCTTTCGGTATTCATCCTGGTTGTCGTCAGCAGCCTGGCCAGCCATGAGTTCAGCCTGAAGGTCGCCGTTGCCAACGCGATCTTCCTCGTGCTGTTCTCGTATCTGGCATTCGTCAAGGGGCTGGGGCTGATTTTCCCGCTGTGGCCGTCCTTTCTGGGCATGAACTAAGGAGCAACCGGTCATGGAATTGTTTGACAACCTATTGTTGGGTTTCTCGGTGGCGTTTACGCCCGAGAACCTGGCCTACGCATTGCTGGGCTGCATTCTGGGTACGCTGATTGGCGTGTTGCCAGGCATCGGCCCGGTTCCCACCATCGCAATGCTGCTGCCGATTACGTATGTGTTGCCCCCGATTGCCGGCCTAATCATGCTGGCCGGCATCTATTACGGTGCGCAATACGGCGGCTCGACGACCGCGATTCTTGTGGCGCTGCCAGGGGAAACGTCCGCGGTGGTTACCGTGCTGGACGGTCACCAGATGGCCCGCAATGGCCGGGCGGGCGCCGCACTGGCCATCGCCGCGCTGGGTTCGTTCTTTGCCGGTTGCGTGGCAACGCTGCTGTTGGCCGCGTTCGCGCCTCCGCTGGCTGAGGTGGCCTTCAAGTTCGGCCCCGCCGAGTACTTCTCGCTGATGTGCCTGGGCCTGGTCGGCGCCGTGGTGCTGGCTTCGGGCTCGCTGCCCAAGGCGATCGCGATGATCATCCTGGGCCTGCTGCTGGGCATGGTCGGCACTGACGTCAACTCAGGCGTTGCCCGCTACGACTTCGGCATTCCCGAACTGCAAGACGGTATCGACTTCGCCATCGTGGCCATGGGTGTGTTCGGCTTCGCCGAAATCATGACCAACCTGGAGCAGAAGGAAAACCGCGTCGACATCACCGACAAGATCGGCACGCTGTACCCGAACCTGCAGGAATTCAAGGAAGCCGCTCCCGCCGTGCTGCGTGGCACGGCCCTGGGTTCGGCATTGGGCATCTTGCCGGGTGGCGGTGCGGTGCTGTCGTCGTTCGCTTCCTACACCCTGGAAAAAAAGATCTCGAAGAATCCGGAACGCTTCGGCAAGGGTCATCCGGCCGGCCTGGCAGGCCCGGAATCGGCAAACAATGCTGCGGCACAGACGTCCTTCATTCCGCTGCTGACGCTCGGTATTCCGGGTAACGCTGTGATGGCGCTGATGGTTGGCGCGATGACGATCCACAACATTCAGCCCGGCCCGCAAGTCATGACGAGCCACCCCGAGCTGTTCTGGGGCCTTATCGCCTCGATGTGGATTGGCAACCTGATGCTGGTGGTGCTGAACCTGCCGCTGATCGGCCTGTGGGTCAAGCTGCTGAAAGTGCCCTACCGCATTCTGTTCCCGGCGATTCTGGTGTTCTGCACGATTGGCGTGTATTCGTTGAACTACAACGCGTTCGACATCTTCACCACCGCCATCTTCGGCATCATCGGCTACGTGTGGTCGAAGCTGAAGTGCGAAGGCGCACCGCTGCTGTTGGGTCTGGTTCTGGGCCCCATGATGGAAGAAAACTTCCGTCGTGCCTTGTTGCTGTCGCGTGGCGATTTCAGCACCTTCGTGACCCGTCCCCTGTCGGCTTCGTTGCTGGCCGTGGCGGCCTTCCTTGTGATCCTGGTGGCGTTGCCCGCCATCCGCAAGAAGCGCGAAGAGACCTTCGTCGAAGAAGAATAAAAAGCGGTCAGGCCGCCCATCGCGGCGCCTTGCCTCTTTCCAAAACCCCTAGGCTTGCCCCAGGGGTTTTTTTTTGATGGGCTCGCCGCCGGCTTTTGGATTGCGTTAAGGTTACTTCCCTAAGATTGACCTTACTCACATTGAGCGGAGCTTCCTGCAATGGCAACGATCGGAACCAAAAACTACGACGCGGTCGTAGCCCAGAAAGTCGCATTTCTCGGCCTGGGTGTCATGGGCCTGCCCATGGCCGGCCATCTGGCCCGCGCCGGGCACGACGTGACGGTATATAACCGTACTCCCGCCAAGGCCCAGGCATGGGTTGCGGAGTTCGGCGGCCGCCATGCGGGCACGCCGCGCGAAGCGGTGGCAGGTGCACAGATCGTCTTTGCCTGCGTGGGCAACGACGACGACCTGCGCAGCGTTGTGCTCGGACCCGACGGTGCGTTTGCAGGCATGGCGCCCGGCGCCGTGTTCGTCGACCACACCACCGCGTCGGCCGATGTGGCCCGCGAACTTTACGCGCAAGCCAAGGGCCTGGGCCTGAATTTCGTGGATGCGCCCGTGTCCGGCGGACAGGCCGGCGCCGTCAATGGTGCGCTGACCATCATGTGCGGCGGCGAAGAAGCGGTATTCGAAGCCATCAAGCCCGTGGCCCAGTGTTTTGGCCGCGCCGTGACGCTGGTGGGCGCGCCCGGTTCGGGCCAGTTGGCAAAGATGGTCAACCAGATTTGCATCGCCGGCCTCGTGCAAGGCCTGTCCGAAGCCGTGGCTTTCGGCCAAGCGGCCAAGCTGGACATGAAGTTGGTGCTGGACGTGATCAGCAAAGGCGCGGCGCAAAGCTGGCAAATGGAGAACCGGGGCGGCACCATGGTCGACGACAAGTTCGACTTTGGCTTTGCCGTGGACTGGATGCGTAAAGACCTGGGCCTGGTGCTGGCGGAAGCGCGCAACAACGGCGCGCGCGTGCCCGTGACCGCGCTGGTGGATCAGTTCTATGCCGATGTTCAGAAGATGGGCGGCGGCCGCTGGGACACGTCCAGCCTGGTGAAGCGGCTACGCGACTAGGCATTCAACATGCCGCAATGAAAAGGCGAGCCACAAGGCTCGCCTTTTTTCTGACACGCGAACAAGGCCGATCAGGCGGCCATGCCGTCTTGCGCCACGCCCAGCACCAGGGCATCGATACGCTGCTTGGCCAGCGTCACGCCTTCCAGCGCAGCCACTTCGCCCATCGCCATGCCTTCGGCGGCGATGAACGTGACATCGTCCATGCCAAGGAAACTGAGCATCTGACGCAGGTAGGGCGTCATCGTGTCGGACGGCGTGCCTTCGGCTTTGCCGCCACGCGCCGTCAGCACGAACACCTGCTTACCCTTGACGAGGCCTTCCGGCACGCCTTCGGGCGTATAACGGAACGTGACGCCGGCACGGGCTACGTGGTCCAGATAGCTCTTGAACTGGGCGGGCAGATTGAAGTTGTATACGGGTACGGCGAACACGATGCGGTCCGCTTGCATCAGTTCGGCAACCAGCGAATCGCTGAGCTCGACGATGCGTTGCTGCTCCACGCTACGGGCCTCTGCAGGGGTGAACAGCGCGCCGGCGGTATTGCCATCGAAGTACGGAATGGGCTGCGCGCCGAGGTCGCGGATTTTCACAGTATCGGCCGGGTAGGCGGCTTTGACGCGCGCCATGAAATGATCGGCCAATCCCGTGCTGTGGGAACGGTTGCCAAGAATCGAGGACAGGATGACAAGGGTCTTCATTGCGAATTTCTCCAGTGGTGGCCTGCCATGAGCAGGCGAGGGATCCGTCAACGCCACGTCCGATTCATAAGGGGTCTCGGACTGGGGCTGAGCGCCGGCTGGCGCTGGCAGATCCCGATTGCATGGCGTCACTGTAGACCGGTTCATTATCAACATAAACCCGGCTATGATGAACTATTCGTTCCAGGAATAGAACAATCATGCAAGATCTAAACGACCTCTACTACTTCTCCCAAGTGGTTGAACAGGGCGGGTTCAGCGCGGCGGCCCGGGCACTGGACATCCCCAAATCCCGCCTTTCCAGGCGAATTTCACATCTTGAGGAAAGCTTGGGCGTGCGCCTGCTGCAACGCACGACACGACGCCTGCGGCTGACCTCGGCGGGCGAACGCTACCTGCATTACTGCCGCGAAATGGCGGCCTCCGCGCGCGCTGCTGACGATGCCATGCGCCAATTGCAATCCGAGCCGGCCGGACCGGTGATTGTCAGTTGCCCCGTCTCCATTGCGCAGGATGTGCTGGCGCCCTTGTTGCCGGAATTCCTGGACGCTTGGCCAGCGATATCGGTGCAGTTGCTGGTGACCAACCGGCGCGTGGACCTGATCCGCGAAGGCGTGGACCTGGCCTTGCGCGTGCGGACCAAGCTGGATACCGACGCCGAACTAGTGGTGCGCCACCTGGGCACGGCGCGTGGCACCTTGGTGGCCAGCCCCGGCTACCTGCAACGCCATGGCACGCCGGACACCCCACAGGACCTGGCATCACATACCACGCTGAGCTTTTCAGACCCGCAAAACGAAGTGCGCTGGCCACTGCGCAATGACAAGGGCGAAGAGCTGCAGATTGAACTCAAGCCGCAACTGTCGTGCAACGATTTCATCGTGCTGACCGAGGCTGCGGTGCGAGGCCGCGGCATTGCCCTGCTGCCCTCCATCGCCACACAAGAGGAATTGCGCCGGGGCCAATTGGTGCAGGTGCTGCCGCAATGGCAATCGCCGGAAGGCATCGTGCATTGCATCTATCCGTCTCGGCGCGGGATGATGCCGGCGGTCAGGACGTTGCTGGATTTTCTGTCGCAACGCCTGCCGTCGATGTATCAGCGGCTGGAAAAGGCCCCAACGCCCCCGGCTCAGTAGCCCCGTGCGCGTTCGACCACACCGGTGATGGCTTCACCGCGCATCAGTTGCGCGACCTTGCCGGCGATTTGCTCGATGCTTTCATCACGCAGCGTGCGCGCGGCGATGTGCGGCGTGACGTGCACGCGCGGATCGCGCCAGAAGGGATGATCGTTGGGCAGCGGCTCGGTGTGGAACACATCCAGTGTGGCGCCGGCGATCTCGCCCTCTTCCAACATTTGAACCAGGTCGTCTTCGACAAGGTGTTCGCCGCGGCCGACGTTGACCAGGTGCGCATCGGGCAGCAATTGCGACAGCGTGTCGCGATTCAGGATGCCGTGCGTGTCGGGCGTCAGCGGCAACACGTTCACCAGGAAGCGCGTTCTGGCCAAAAAGGCTGGCAAGGCGGCTTCGCCCGCGAAGGATTCCACGCCGGGCAAATCGCGCGGGGACCGCGACCAGCCGGCGACGGGATAGCCGAATTCAGCCAGCGTCTGCGCCACGCGTGCGCCCACCTGCCCCAGACCCAGTACGCCAACGGGCCAGTCCGCCTGGCGCGTGCCTTCACGGGTATCCCAGTGTTGGCGCGCCTGCGCCTGATCGAACGCTTCAAAATCACGCGACACACGCAGCAACGCGTATAGCGCGTATTCGGCCATTTGCACCGACATGCCCGCGTCTTCCAGGCGCACGATGCGAACATGCGCAGGAATCTCGGGCATCTTCAGCAGAGCATCAACGCCCGCGCCCAGATTGAACAGCGTCGAGATGCCGGTTTCGTGCTTGAACAGTTCCACGGGCGGGCGCCAGACCAGCGCCACTTCAGCCCCCGAGGGCGGGCCATCGGGGTTCCACACCGAAATGCGGCAGCCGGGCATTGCGGCTTCCAGGCGCGGCACCCAGACATCGGGATCGTGGAGGGGGCAAGCAAAAAGGATATGCATGGTGGCGGTTCTGCAAGGCGTTTTCGAAGCTGCAAGCATGCAGGATGACGCCCTACAAATCAAACGGCCCGGCGTGAAGCCGGGCCGTCGCCGTGACGGCGCAGCGCCCGTTCAGGCGGTTTGCGGGACCTCGGGCTTGCTCTTGTCCTTGCCCTTGCCTTTGCCACGTCGCGCAAAGGCCCAGAGCTGCAAAATGACCAACAAGGCGCTTGCTCCGATGAACCACGCACTGATGGGGCGCTCAACGAACACCGCAAGGTCGCCGCGTGACAGCAGCAGCGCGCGGCGGAAATTTTCTTCCACCATCGGCCCCAGCACGAAGCCCAGCAAGATGGGAGCCACCGAGAACTCCAAGGTCATCAGGATTGCGCCGATCACGCCAAACGCCAACACTTCCCAAATCTGGAAGAGGCTGTTCTGGGTGCTGAACACGCCCACCGCGATGAAGAATAGTGCGGACGGGAACAGGTAGCGATAAGGCACTTGCAGCAGTTTGACCCACACGCCGATCAGCGGCACGTTCAGCACCATCAGCAGGACGTTGCCGACCCAGAAGCTGGCGATCAGGCCCCAGAAAATGTCCGGATGCTCGGTGATCAACTGCGGCCCCGGCTGAATGCCCTGAATCAAGAGTGCCCCCAGAATCAGCGCCATCACCGCGTCACCCGGAATGCCCAGGCTCATCGTGGGGATGAAGTCCACCTGTGTCTTCGAGTGCGACGAGGCCTCCGGCGAGGCCACGCCGGCAATCATGCCGGTGCCAAACTTCTCGGGCGTCTTGGAAATCTTGCGTTCCAGCGCGTAGGCGACGAACGTCGTAATGGTCGGCCCCGTACCCGGCATGGCGCCAAACAGCGTACCCACCGCCGTGCCGCGCACCATAGGCCAGAACGCCGTTTTCAGTTCCTGCCTTGACGGTCGCATGTCCCTAATACGCAGCTTGGCGCCGCTGCCGATAATGGTCATGCGGTTGACGCTCATCAGGAAATCGGCCACGCCGAACAGGCCCATCGAAATAGCCACCAGCTCCAGGCCGTCGGACAAGTCCAGCAAGCCGAACGAGAAGCGGATGGTGCCAGTGTTCACGTCCGTGCCGACCACGCCGCACATCAGGCCGAAGAGCGTCATCGCCACGCCCTTGAGAGGTGAACCGCGCGACATCGTCGCCCCGGCCAACAGACCCAGCAGCATGATCGAGAAAATCTCGGTCGGGCCGAATTTGAACGCCACTTCCACCAGCAAGGGCGAAGCGAAAATCATGACGATGATGCCGACCGACGCGGCGAAGAACGAGCAGATCATCGTGATGCCCAGCGCCGTTCCCCCCTTGCCCTGCTTGGTCAATGGATAGCCGTCAAGGCAGGTCACCGCGTGTGGCGGGTGCGAAGGCAGGTTGAGCAGGATTGCGCCGATGGCGCCGCCATATTGCGAGCCGTAGAAGATACCCGCCAGCATCAGGATGGCGGGCACGGGATGCATGACGTAGGTAAGTGGCAACAGGATCGAAATTGCCGACAAAGCGCCCATGCCAGGCAGCACGCCGATCAGGTTGCCGACCAGCACGCCAAAGAACGACCACACCAGGTTATGCCACTGGAACGCAACCCCGAAGCCATACCACAGGTCCATCAAAGACTGAGAGATCATGGCACTTCAACCCCAACGAAACAGCGGCAACTGCAGTTGCAGCGCCCACCAGAACACGACGACCGCGATCGCGGACATCGCGATCGACAGCAGGATGGCTTGCTTGATGGTGTTCTTGCGATCACCCAACGCCGAGATGAAGACAATGGCAAAGGTGGCCGGCAACAGGCCGCCATACTCGCCCAGCAGCAGAAAGGCCAGGATGCCAAGAATGATGCAGACACTGCCACGCAGGTCGGGCAAGCCGTGGGCATGGCCGTCGCCCGGCGCGGGCGGCGTGGATTCGCCCGAGCGCGCGGAGACCGCGATCAACACGCCGGTCAAGGCAAGCAGCCCGCCCAGCGCGGCCGGAAAAAATCCAGGTCCCATGTGGCTCAATGTGCCGATGTGATAACCGCTGCCGCCGTATATCGCCCCCAACCCGATCAGGACCATCAGCGCTCCGCCGTAGTAGTCCTTTCTGTTGATATTTTTTTGCACTTGCTTCCTCCTTCCGGGTGCAGGACCGTGCTGGCCCTTGATGCGCCGCTCGACACGAGCCTCGCCCGGCCCTTTGCAACGAACCGGAGCGCAGATTACGGAGGGAAGCTGCTAATCCGCTTTCTATGCGCTGTCGCATTCCTGAATCCAGGGGTTATCCCTGACAGGAAAAAGCCGAAGAAAGGGGAAGCAGAGAAAAAATATTGAAAGCCAGGCGGCTTTATTGCTCGCCGTTCAGGTCCACATCCGCCGGACGCGGATACTGCGAGACCGTGGGCGCCAACGGCAGCCACAGCACTGACGCCAAGCCCATGCCGCCCTGCGCGTTGGGTTCGCCGTCACGCAATTCAATATCACCGTCATTGCGGCGGGCATAAGCCCGGGCAATCGCCAGGCCCAGCCCGGAACCTGACGACACCACGGGCTTGTCAGTACCAACCCGCTCGAAGCGTGCAAAGGCCCTGCCGCGCAACACGGGGTCCAGGCCAGGGCCGTTATCCGAAACAGACACTTCGGCACGATTTTCCAGGCGGCTGACCGATACCGTAATGCGCGCGCCCACAGGCGCGTAGTTGATGGCGTTGTGAACCAGATTGGACAGGGCCTCGTGCAGTTCGGCTTCGTTGCCCGACACTGACGCGGACGTTTCCTGCCCCTCTTCAGAGACCGCCTGTACCCAGCCCAGGTCCTGCTGCTTTTCATGAGCCAGGGGCAGGTACTGCAGGACGACTTCGCGCGACACCGCGTTCATATCGAGCAACTGCCGCGGCAACGGTTCCGCCTGGTTGGCGTGGGCCAAGGACAGCAATTGTTCGGTCAGGCGGCGGGTGCGGCCCAACTGGTCGACGATGGCGCGCAAGCCTTCGCGCGTACGCGCGGGATCGCGCTCGCGCAACGCGTACTGCGCCTGCGTCAGCATGATGGCCAATGGCGTGCGCAGTTGGTGCGAGGCGTCGGCCAAAAAATGGGACTGCTCGTCCAGCACGCGGCGATAACGGGCAATGTGATGATTCACGGCGTCGACCAGCGGTGCCACTTCGCTCGGCACGCGCGAGGCATCCAGCGGCGTCAAGTCATCGGGACGGCGGTTGCGGATATCGGCACGCAGCCGGCGCAAGGGCTTCAGCGCCCACGAGACACCCCACCACACCAGCACCACGACCAGAGCCAGCATGCGGGCATCGCGCAGGATTTCCTGGCGCCGCGCGTTATTCTCGGCTTCAATCCGCTTGCCCGTACTTTCGGCCACCACCACAAGCACCTGGCGGTGCAGGCCCTGATAGTAAAGATCGCGCACCACGGCCACGACCCGAACCGGGTCATTGCGGTAGACGCCGTCGTAAAAGACGGGCTGGCCGTTGGAACGCGGCCACGTCGGCGGCCGCGGCATTTCGGGCATGCCCAGGAGGGTCTTGCCCTGCTCTTTGGGTACGGTCGAGTCGTCCGGGATGGGCGGATCTATCTGTTCGATGCGGAAGTACTTGCGCAGCCCCGCCCGGGACTCCAGCATGACTTGCGCGTACAAGGGCGTAGCCACCTGCAGATTGCCGTCGGGCGTGAATTCCAGGCTGCTTTCCAACACGCGGGCGGGTTCCACCAGCGCGCTGTCATAGGCTTCGTTGGTGATCTCGGACAGCGTGCGGTAATCGTTCAGGCTGTCGATAACCAGCAACACCACCACGCCGGGCAGCAGCAAGATGATGAGCAGCGCGCGGATGCCGACGCGCGGCAGCCCGGGGATCCGCAGGCTCACTCAGATTCCGTGGATTCGCTGGCCACGCTTTCCAGCATGTAACCCAGGCCGCGCACCGTCACGATGCGCACGTCACTGCCGGCGAGCTTCTTGCGCAGGCGATGCAGCACGACCTCGATGGCGTCAGGATTGGCTTCGCTATCGTGAGTAAAGACCTTGCCGAAGAGCTGGGATTTGTCGACGGGATAGCCGCTGCGGGTCAGCAGCGCCGCCAGTGCCGCGTGTTCGCGCGGGGTCAGGAATAGCAGCGAACCGTCCAGGGTGAACGCCCGGCTTTCACTGTCGTAGGAAAGCGAACCGCATTGCAAGCGGGGATGCTGGCGACCACGGCTGCGGCGCACCAGGGCGGTCAGCCGCGCTTCCAGCTCTTCCAGGGCGAAGGGCTTGGTCAGGAAGTCATCTGCGCCCAGGTTCAGCCCACGCACCCGGTCTTGCAGCGCGCCCTGCGCGGTCAGCAACAGGACGGGCGTACGGTCGTCGCGGTTGCGCATTTCGCGCAGGACCACCAGCCCGTGCTTGTCGGGCAGGCGCAGGTCCATGACGATGGCATCATATTCGGTGCCGGCCATGAAGGCCTCGGCCGTACGGGCGTCGGCCGCGTGATCCGGGACAAATCCGCTTTGAGCAAGCGCGCGCATCAACCAGGACGCCATGTCCCGTTCGTCTTCAACCAACAATATGCGCATGACCGTCCGTTCCTTCGGGCAAATTCTCTGCTGCCCGCTGCCCATGCACGCGCTGGCGCAGATAGCGGGTTTCGTGATGACGCCGGAAGAGGATCGCCGACAACTCGTTCAAAGCCTGGGTATAGACGTCTCGCTTGAACTCGATCACGGCATCCAGCGGAACCCAATACTGGCTCCAGCGCCAGGCATCGAATTCCGGGTGCTGCGTCGCGCGCAGGCATACATCGCTGTCGCGTCCCACCAGGCGCAACAGGAACCAAATCTGTTTTTGTCCTTTATAGTGGCCACGCCACTCACGCCGGACGAAGTGATCGGGCACGTTATAACGTAACCAATCGCGTGTACGCCCCAAAATACGGACATGCTCGGGCTTCAAGCCCACCTCTTCATGGAGTTCGCGATACATGGCCTGCACCGGGCTTTCGCCATATTTGATGCCGCCCTGAGGGAACTGCCATGCATGTTCCCTGATACGCTTGCCCCAAAAGACCTCGTTTCGACTGTTGACGAGAATGATGCCGACATTGGGGCGGTAGCCTTCGCGGTCAAGCATGGGCCACCCCCACCGAATTCAATACAATTACGGTCGATTATACGTATCTGCTGCCACCTTTAAACATGCGCGCATCCAACTACCACATCAACACCCTCAAAGAAGCCCCTTCCGAAGCCGAAGTCGCCAGCCACCAGCTGATGACCCGGGCCGGAATGATCCGCAAACTCGCGGGCGGCATCTACACCTACATGCCCCTTGGGCTGAAGATCATCCGCAAGGTCGAGGCTATCGTCCGGGAAGAAATGAATGCGTCGGGCGCCATCGAACTGCTGATGCCGGTGGTGCAACCCGCCGAGCTCTGGCAGGAATCGGGCCGCTGGGAGCAGTACGGCGCCGAACTGCTGCGCATCAAGGACCGCCACCAGCGCGACTTCGTGCTGCAGCCTACGTCTGAAGAAGTCATCACCGACATCGCGCGCAATGAAATCCACAGCTATCGCCAACTGCCGCTGAATTTCTATCACATCCAGACCAAGTTCCGCGACGAGCGCCGTCCGCGCTTCGGGCTGATGCGTGGCCGCGAATTCACCATGAAGGACGCCTATTCCTTCGACCGTGACGAAGCCGGCGCCTTGAAGAGCTACGACACCATGTACGCCGCGTACATGCGAATTTTTGGCCGCTTGGGGCTGGAATTCCGCGCGGTGGCGGCTGACACGGGTTCCATTGGCGGCACGCGCAGCCATGAATTCCAGGTCATCGCCGACACCGGTGAAGACCTGCTGGTCTACAACGCCGACACCGACTACGCCGCCAACATCGAGCTGGCCGAAGCCGTAGCGCTGTACCCGACCCGCGGCGACGCCACCCAGGCCATGGCCGACGTCGCCACCCCTGGCGCGGCCAAGTGCGAAGACGTGGCCAAGCTGCTGGGGCTGCCGCTGGAAAAGACGATCAAGTCCATTGTGCTTGCCACCGACGGCGACAAGGGCAAGGTGGATATCTGGCTGCTGCTCTTGCGCGGCGACCACGAGTTGAACGAAATCAAGGCTGGCAAGCTGCCCGGGCTGGCGGGCTTCCGCTTCGCCACGGAAAGCGAGATCGTTGAGTACTTTGGCTGCAAGCCCGGCTACCTGGGCCCCGTCAAGACGGCCAAGCCCGTACATGTGATTGCCGACCGCACCGTCGCCCACATGGCCGATTTCGTCTGCGGCGCAAACAAGGAAGACTTCCACATCCAAGGTGTGAACTGGGGCCGCGACTTGCCCGAACCCGAGCTGGTGGCGGACCTGCGCAACGTCGTCGCGGGCGACCCGTCGCCGGACGGCAAGGGCACACTGTCCATCCAGCGCGGCATTGAAGTTGGCCACGTCTTTTATCTGGGCAAGAAGTATTCAGAAGCATTGAAGGCCACCTTCCTGGACGAAACCGGCAAGCCGGCCGTTCTGGAAATGGGCTGCTATGGCATCGGCGTGACGCGTATCGTGGGTGCGGCCATCGAGCAGAATCACGATGCGCGCGGCATCATCTGGCCGCGCGCGATCGCGCCTTTCGAGGTAGTGATCTGCCCTGTGGGCTGGGGCAAAAGTGAAACGGTGCGTGACACCGCCACCAAGCTTTATGAATCGTTGTTGGCGCGGGGCGTGGATGTCATTCTGGATGACCGCGATGCCCGCCCCGGTGTCATGTTCGCCGAGTGGGAATTGATCGGCGCGCCCCTGCGTGTAACAGTTGGAGAACGCGGCTTGAACGATGGTGTGGTGGAATTGCAAGCACGTCGGGAAACCGAAGCCGCCAAGATTCCGGTAGAGTCCGCGCTTGAAACGGTGCTGACGAAACTCGACACCCTTTAACCCTATAGTAGATACGGACTTCACCGCGTCCCGACCCGCCTCATTGTTTATTTGTACCGTGACCGATCCGAAGTCCAACGAATCCCGCCTGCAGGTCCGTGTCTATTACGAAGACACGGATGCGGGCGGGGTTGTCTTCTACGCCAACTACTTGAAATTCCTGGAACGCGCACGCACTGAGTGGTTGCGCGGCCTGGGAGTCAACCAGTCCGAACTGGCCACCCGAGAACAACGGCTGTTCGTTGTCCGCTCCTTGGACATGTCCTACCGGAAACCGGCCAAACTGGACGATTTGCTTACCATACGCAGCCGGATCACCAAACTCGGCCGCGCTTCGATACACTTCGCGCAGCGCGCGGAACGCGACGGGGAACTGCTTGCCGAGGGCAACATCCAAGTCTGCTGTGTCGATGCCATTCATATGCGGCCGACGGAGTTGCCGGCCGACGTTCGCGCAAAACTGGAATTCATTCAGGAATAACCATGCAAGTCACCAACGACATGTCGTTGCTTTCGCTGATTTCGCACGCCAGCGTGCCGGTCCAGCTGATCATGCTGATGCTGTTGGGCATCTCGATCATGTCCTGGACCTACATCTTCGCCAAGCGCTTGGCCATCAAGCGCGCACACACCCAGACCCGCCGTTTTGAAGACGACTTCTGGTCCGGCGGCGACTTGTCCATGCTGCAACAAGCGGTGGCTTCGCGCCGCGACGAACAAGGCGCCCTGGCCCGCATCTTCGATGCCGGCATGACCGAATTCCTGAAGGCGCGCCGCGGCAATTCCGCCGGTGACGCCACCGCCCTGCTGGACGGCCCGCGCCGCGCCATGCGCGCCGCCTACCAGCGCGAAATGGACGCACTGGAATCGCACCTGAACTTCCTGGCATCCGCCGGTTCCGTGTCGCCGTACATCGGCCTGTTGGGTACGGTCTGGGGGATCATGCACGCCTTCATCGGCCTGTCGAACATGCAGCAAGCCACGCTGGCTTCGGTAGCGCCGGGCATTGCGGAAGCGCTGATCGCCACCGCCATCGGCCTGTTCGCGGCTATTCCCGCCGTGGTCGCCTACAACCGTTTCACGAACGACATCGACCGCATCTCGATCCGTTTCGACAGCTTCGTCGATGAATTCCTGAACATTCTGCAACGGCAGGTGCGCTAATGCCCTCGGTAAGCTCACGCGGCAGGTCCGGCCGCCGCATGAAGGCCGACATCAACGTGGTGCCGTATATCGACGTGATGCTGGTGCTGCTGGTCATCTTCATGGTGACGGCTCCCCTTATCACGCCCGGCCTGATCCAACTTCCCTCGGTCGGGGCAGCTTCGGACGTGCCCGTGAAACCGTTGGAAGTCCAGATTTCGGAAGACGGCAAGATCGCCCTGCGCATGCGCGAGCCCGGCGCCACGATGCAGGACATCGCGCGCCCGGAGCTCGTGGCGCAGGTGCGTTCGCGTATTACCGCTGAAACGCCGGTGGTCATTGCCGCGGACGGCAAAGTGCCTTACGAGACGGTCGTGAAGGTGATGGACGAATTGCGCACCAACGGCATCACCCGCCTAGGCTTGCTGGTGGACCAATCCGCCGCCGGCACTTCCCAGCCCGCATCCGCGACTAAACGCTAACGCGCCGCCTTCCGCCGGCTTGGCCGGCATGCAACGCCCATGACGCCACCCATTATTCGACACCGCAGCGGCCCACCGGCCACCCCGCCTAACAACGACAACCGGAATGCGCTCATTCTGGCCGTGGCGGTGCATTTGCTGCTGCTGGTCGCCTTGATCTTCGGCGTGAACTGGCGCACTGAGGCCCCCGGCCCCGTCCAAGTCCAGCTCTGGGCCGAAGGCGATTCGCCGGACGCTCCGCCGCCCACGCCGCAACCCGAGGCCAAGCCGCAGCCGAAACCCGAGCCCAAGCCGGAACCCGAGCCCGAAAAGGCGCCCGAACCGCCGCCGCCTCCGCCGCCCCCTCCTCCGCCTCCCCCCGAACCCGAGGTTCAGGCGAAGACCGAGGAAGTCGACCCCGAAATCGCCATCCAGGAAGCGAAGAAGAAACGCGAGCAGGAAGAAAAGGCGCGTGAAGCCGCCGAGGCCAAGGAAAAGGCGCGTCTGGAAGAAGAGCGCAAGCAAGCCGAACTAGAAGAGAAGAAGCGCCTGGAACGGGAACGCCAGGCTGCCGAGAAGGCCGCGGCTGCCAAAGCGGCTGCGGAAAAAGCGGCCGCTGACAAGGCTGCTGCTGAAAAGGCTGCCGCAGAGAAAGCGGCAGCGGACAAGGCAGCCGCCGAAAAGAAGGCTCGCGAAGACGCCGCCAAGAAGGCTGCCGCCGACAAGGCCGCGGCTGAAAAGGCGGCGGCAGAGAAAGCCGCGGCCGACAAGGCAGCGGCAGCCAAAGCCGCCGCTGAAAAAGCAGCAGCCGAAAAGGCGGCCGCCGAGAAGGCTGCCGCCGCCAAGAAGGCCGCCGCGGACAAGGCGCTGAAGGAAGCATTCCGCAACGACGCCCTGGGCGCCGCCGGCATGCCGGGTGGCACAGCAGACCGCAATCAAGCGGGCGGTGGACGCGACAACGGCTATGCCGCGAAGGTCCGTGCTTGCATCCTCCCCGGCGTGGCTTACCAGCCTCCGCCCCGCAACGGGTCCGCGAATCCCACCGCACAATACCGGGTACAGTTAGGGACTGACGGGAAAGTGAACGGCGTGAACTTGACCCAATCTTCGGGGAATCCGGCCTTCGACCGCGCAGTCGAAACGGGTATCCGCCGTTGCAACCCCTTCCCGAAGCCCTCGACGGGCGGCTACGACAAGTTCATTGACGTAGTGCACAAAATGTATGATTGACAGGAGATTGATGAATATGACTCCCGCTTATAGCCGACGAGGCTCCCTCCTCGCTCTCTGGCGATCGTATGGGCTAGGTTTGCTGATGCTCGCGTTATGCCTGATGGTTGCCAAGCCCGCCCACGCGCAATTGCGCGTTGATATTTCCGGCACGGGCGCCACGCAGTACCCAGTCGCAATTGCCGACTTTGCCGTCGACGACACCCATGGCCGAGCCCTGGCAGAAGTGATCCGCGCCGACCTGACCCGTACGGGCCAGTTCCGCCTGATCAACGCCGCCGGTTCCGGTCTGAATGTCGACTCCCCCGTCGCCCACGACGATTGGCGCGGCAAAGGCGCCGACTTCCTGGCATATGGCAGCATCACGCGTGGCGCCGATGGCCGTTACGACGTGCGCTACCGCCTGGCCGACACGGTCAAGAAGGGGCAGTTGGATGGCGTGGCGTTCTCGGGCACCGAGCAAGAGCTGCGCCGCGTGGCCCACCAGATCGCCGACCGCATCTACGAGAAGATCACCGGCGTTCGGGGCGTGTTCTCGACACGTATTGCGTATGTGCTGAAGAAGGGCGCCACCTACGAACTGCAAGTGGCCGACGCTGACGGGCAGAATCCGCAGGTTGCCCTGCGTTCGCGCGAACCCATTATTTCGCCGTCCTGGTCGCCCGATGGTTCCAAACTGGCCTATGTAAGTTTTGAGTCCGGCAAGCCTGTTGTGTATGTGCATACGCTTGCCACCAGTGCGCGCGTGCCGGTTGCCAACTTCAAGGGTAACAACAGCGCACCCGGCTGGTCGCCCGACGGTTCCAAGCTGGCCGTGGCATTGACCCGAGACGGGCTGTCGCAAATTTACGTCGTTGGCGCGACGGATGGGTCCAATCCCACGCGAATTACGCGTTCTCCCGGGATCGACACCGAACCGACCTTTACGCCGGACGGGGCTTCCATTATCTTTACCAGTGACCGCAGCGGCGGGCCGCAGATCTACCAGACCGGCTCGACAGGTGGCGACGCACGCCGCCTCACGTTTAATGGTGGTTACAACATCTCACCCCGAATTTCCCCCGATGGATCGACGCTGCTGTACGTTGCAAGACGCGACGGCGCGTTTCGAATCGCGTCGTTGAACCTGTCCACAGGCTCCGAAACCTTGATCACTGATGGTCGTGACGATCAGTCGCCAAGTTTCGCGCCGAATGGCATGCAAGTCCTATACGCCGCCATTCAAAATGGTCGTAGCGTACTTGCGGGTGTTTCGAGCGATGGCCGCGTACGACAGACGCTTTCGGTACTGAACGGGGAAATACGTGAACCGACTTGGGGCCCATTTACCCGATAACACGTGTGACTCTCTTTGCAAAGGAACTATCATGAAGTCGCGCATTGCCAAAAGCCTGACCATTGCCGCTCTGGCCGCCACCCTGGCGGCTTGCAGCTCCGTCCCTCTCGACGATAAAGCGGGTCAGGGCGGAGGCGCTGGCCAAGGATCTTCGGCCTCTGGCCAAATCCTTGATCCCTTTAACCCCCAAAGCATCCTGGCGCAACAGCGCTCGGTGTACTTTGATTTCGACAGCTACACCGTGTCGGACCAGTACCGCGGCTTGGTCGAAACCCACGCCCGCTACCTGGCTTCGCACCAGCAGCAGAAGGTCAAGATCGAAGGCAACACCGACGAACGCGGCGGTGCTGAGTACAACCTGGCCCTGGGCCAGCGTCGTGCAGACGCCGTGCGTCGCATGATGACCCTGCTGGGCGTCAGCGACAACCAGATCGAAACCATCAGCTTCGGTAAAGAAAAGCCGAAGTCGACGGGTACGTCGGAAGCCGACTTTGCTGAAAACCGCCGCGCCGATATCGAATATCTGCGTTAAGCTTTTCGCTTAGTCCAAGAGCCCTACCACGCGTCGGGACGGTCAGCCGGCCGTCCCGACGTTTGTTTTTATACCGGGAATATTTATGCGCGATAACGTTCTGTCCCTGCGTCCTCTGATTGTGGCCACCGGCCTGGTGCTTGCGGCTCTGGCAGCGCCTGCTCACGCTTTTTCCGACGATGAGGCCCGCAAGGCCATCCTGGATTTGCGCCAGCAGGTTCAGCAGCAGAACGAGCAAAGCCAACGCGCCAAGTTGCAATTGGCTGACCAGATCCAAGCCCTGCAGCAGGAAATTGCCCAACTGCGCGACCAGTTGGAACTGGTGTCCCGCCAGCAGCCCAGCGCCCGTCCGGGCGCGCCTAGCAACACCAACCCGCCAGGCGCCTCCGCGGGCGATCCGCAAGAGCAGGCAGCCTATGATGGCGCGATGGACCTGTTCCGCAAGGGCCAGTACAAAGACGCCGCCGAGTCGTTGGCCGCCTTCACCGCGCTCTACCCCAACAGCCAGCTTGCCCCCAGCGCCCAGTTCTATCTGGGCAGCAGCCGCTACGGCATGAAAGACTTCAAGGGCGCCATCGAGCAGTTGACGGCCATGGTCCAGAAGTCTCCCGACAACGCGCGCGCGCCGGACGCCCTGCTGATCATTGCGGGTGGCCAGATCGAATTGAACAACCGCGCCGGCGCCAAGGCCACCTTGCAACGCATCGTGCGCGACTACCCGAACGCCCAGGCCGCCAGCACGGCCAAGAGCCGCCTGCAACTGCTGCAGTAATGGCGAGCGCCGCAAGCGCGGTCAGCGCCTACCGGCACATCGTGCGCCGCCGCGCAGGGCTTATCGCCCTGCTGCTGGCGGCGATTTTCATGGCGCTGCTGATCGACTTCACCATCGGGCCTTCCGGCCTGCCCTGGCGGGATCTTTGGCGCACCTTGACCACGCCCGCTTCCGCCGACGCGACGTACCGTGTGATTGTCTGGGACATCCGGTTGCCCTCCGCATTGATGGCGGCGCTGGTTGGCATGGCCCTGGGACTGGCCGGCGCCGAGATGCAGACCATCTTGAACAACCCCCTGGCCAGCCCCTTTACGCTGGGCGTGTCATCGGCCGCCGCGTTCGGCGCGTCGCTGGCGATTGTTCTGCAATTGGGCGTACCGGGCATTCCCGACGCCTGGCTGATCGCGGGCAACGCTTTCCTGTTTGCGATGCTGGCGGCGCTGTTGCTGGACGTGGTCGCACGATGGCGCGGCATGAACACCTCAGGCGTCGTGTTGTTCGGCATCGCGATGGTGTTCTCGTTCAATTCCCTGGTGTCGCTGGTGCAGTTTCTGGCCAGCGCCGAAGCACTGCAAAGCCTGGTCTTCTGGACCATGGGGAGCCTGTCCCGCTCGAATTGGACAAGCGCGGGGGTCGTGGCCCTGTCCATCATCATTGTCCTGCCCCTGGCGATGCGCCAGTCATGGAAGCTGACCGCGCTGCGGCTGGGCGAAGACCGCGCCGCCAGTTTCGGCGTTGACGTACGCCGAGTGCGGGTGGCGGCTCTGGCGCGCGTAAGCCTTTTGTCGGCCTTAGCCGTAGCGTTTGTCGGCACTATCGGCTTCATCGGCCTGGTGGCGCCGCACATCGCGCGACGGCTATTCGGCGAAGATCATCGCTTTTATCTACCCGGTAGTGCATTGGTGGGCGGCTTGATCTTGTCACTGGCGTCGGTCGTGTCCAAGAACCTGGTGCCCGGCGTGGTCGTGCCCGTGGGCATTGTCACGGCGCTGGTCGGCATTCCATTCTTTCTCGCGGTGATCTTGCGCCGCCAACTGCCATGACACGCGGTGCGGCCTTGAACGTGCATCAACTGAGTGCGGGCTATGCCCGCGACGATGTGCTGCATGCGCTGTCGATTCCGTCGCTGGCCGCGGGCGAAGTCACCGCCCTGCTCGGGCCGAACGGCAGCGGTAAATCGACCTTGCTGAAAGCCTTGGCGGGGCTGGTGCGCACCCGCGGCGGCAGTGTCTTGCTGGACGGGCAGGACCTAAGCCGACTGGGGGTGGGAGAGCGCGCCCGGCATCTGGTCTACCTGCCGCAGAGCCTGCCCGCCGCCGTGCACTTGAGGGTGTTTGAATCCGTGCTGGTCGCTGCGAACGCCAGCCGGCACGCGTCGACGCCTGCATTGGCTTTGACGGACATCGACCATCTGCTGGAGCGACTGGGCATTGCGCATCTTGCGCTGCACTACCTGGACGCGCTTTCCGGTGGGCAGAAGCAGTTGGTGGGGCTGGCGCAGGCACTGATCCGGCAACCCCGCGTGCTGCTCCTGGACGAACCCTTGTCCGCGCTGGACTTGAACTACCAGTTTCACGTGATGCGCCTGCTGAAACAGGAAACGCAGGAACATGGGCTGATCAGCGTCATCGTTCTGCATGACCTGAACGTGGCGCTGCAGCACGCCGATCGGGCGGTAATGATTCAACACGGTCGCCTGCACGCAGAAGGCACGCCGGCCGAGGTGATCACACCGGACTCCCTGGCCGCGGTGTATGGCGTGCAGGGCCGCGTGGAAGCGTGTTCGCGCGGACTACGGCAGGTGCTGATCGACGGGCTGGACGAGCACCCGCGCTGACATCGACGCTTGGCCGATGTGCTTGGCCGATGTGCCTGGCCAAGCACTTGGCCCACATAGGCGTGGTCAACCGCGCTGGGCCACATCCACCACCGGTGCGCCCGTCATGTCGGCAAGTTGCCGCGGCGTCAGGTTGAACACGGCATGCGGATGGCCCGCGGCGGCCCACAGGCTGTCGTAATTGAAGAGATCCGCGTCCAGCAGCATGACAGGTTTGACGGCGTGGCCGATGGGGCACACGCCGCCGATGGCGTAGCCCGTCATGTCGCGCACAAATTTGGCGTCGGCCTTGGCAAGCGCCCCCACCTGCTCCGCCACCTTGGCCTCGTCCACGCGATTCGCGCCGCTGGCAATGACCAACACTGGAGCATCATCGGACGCACGCCGAAAAATGATCGACTTGGCAATCTGCGCCACCTCGCAGCCCAGGCCCGCCGCCGCTTCCGCCGACGTTTTGCCAGTTTGCGGCAGGATCACAACCGGCTTGTCATGCCCGATTTCCAGCAACAGGCGGGCGACGCGTTGGGCGGATTCGGGCAACAGGGCAAGGGACTCAGGGGACATCGTGACAGACTCCATGGATACAAGACGGCAGCGGTGCAGGCGCTGCGTTCGGAAAGCCGACGCTGAGTTTATCAGCGCCGCCCCGGGGCGCTTGGGCAGATGGGACGCCGCCAGTGCCGGGCTAGAATGCGGACCTGGCCTTTCCGCTTTCTTCGCCCATGCGTTCCGAACCTGTCCTGCCCCTGCAAACCGCCCTGATAGGCGGCTACGCCATGTCCTACACCGAATACGGCAGCGGCGTGCCGCTGGTGCTGGTGCACGGGTCACTGTCCGACTGCCGCTACTGGAAGTCGCAGATGGCGCCGCTGGGCAAATCGTTCCGGGTGCTGGCCGTGTGCCTGCGCCGGTATTGGCCCGAGACCTGGGACGGCGAAGGCGAGGGGTTTTCCATTGAGCAGCACGCCGCCGACGTGTTGGAATTCATCGATACCGTGGCGGGCGGCCCTGCTCATCTGGTGGGCCATTCCCGCGGCGGCCGAGTCGTGCTGGAAGCGGCGCTGAGCCAGCCCGATGCCGTACGCAGCCTGACTTTGGCCGACCCGGGCCTGCCGCTGCCTGGCGGCGGCGACGCGCGCGGAGGCTTCCGCCAGCGGGCCTTGACGCTGATCCGCCAGGGCGAGGTCGAGCAAGGTCTGGCGCTGTTCGTCGACACCGTGACCGGGCCTGACACCTGGCAGCGCATGGTGCCCTGGTTCAAGGAAATGGTGCGCGACAACGTGGGCACGCTCTTCGGCCAGGCCGACGAACACCCCGAAGCGCTGACCCCGCAACAGATCCGCACCCTGAAGCTGCCCACGCTGTTGATCGGCGGGGCACTGAGCCCCGCCCCCTACCCCGCCGTGCTGGACGCCTTGTCGGAATGGCTGCCACAGGCGCAGCGCGTGACTGTGGTGGGCTCTTCCCATGGCATGAACCTGGGCAACCCGCGCGCCTTCAATGGCGCCATCCAGGAATTCATCGGCGGCTAAGGCTCAAGCGCTGCGCTACGCTGCGTAGGCGCTCAGCGCCCCGAGCCTTGCGCCGCGATGATCTCCTGCGCCACCTGGCGCGGCGCTTCGGCGTAGTGCTTGAACTCCATCGTGTACGTGGCGCGGCCCTGCGTCAGCGAGCGCAACGACGTCGAATAGCCGAACATCTCGGCCAGCGGCACTTCGGCACGCACGACCTTGCCACCGCCACCCGCAATGTCTTCCATGCCCTGCACCATGCCGCGCCGCGAAGACAGGTCACCCATGACGTTGCCCGTGAAGTCTTCGGGCGTTTCCACCTCGACCTGCATCATCGGCTCAAGCAAGACCGGGTCAGCACGGCGCATGCCTTCCTTGAAGGCCATTGACCCCGCCATCTTGAAGGCGTTTTCGTTGGAATCCACGTCGTGGTACGAGCCGAAGAACAGCGTGGCCTTCACATCGACCACCGGGTAGCCCGCCAGCACGCCCGCGTTAAGCGATTCGCGAATGCCCTTGTCGACTGCCGGAATGAACTCGCGCGGCACCACGCCGCCCTTGATGGCGTCGACAAACTCATAGCCCTTGCCGGGTTCTTGCGGCTCCAGCTTCAACACCACATGGCCGTATTGGCCGCGTCCGCCTGACTGCTTGACGAACTTGCCTTCGACCTCGTTGCAGACCTTGCGGATGGTTTCGCGGTAGGCCACCTGGGGCTTGCCGACGGTAGCCTCGACGTTGAACTCGCGCTTCATGCGGTCGACCAGGATTTCCAGGTGCAGCTCACCCATGCCCGAAATAATGGTTTGGCCGGATTCCTCGTCAGTGCGCACGCGGAATGACGGATCTTCCTGCGCCAGCCGGTTCAATGCGATGCCCATCTTTTCCTGGTCGGCCTTGGTCTTGGGCTCCACCGCCTGCGAAATGACGGGCTCGGGGAAGACCATGCGTTCCAGGATGATGATGTGGCCCGGGTCGGTCAGGGTGTCGCCGGTGGTGACGTCCTTGATGCCCACAGCCGCGGCAATATCACCCGCGTATACCTCGGTGATTTCGCGCCGCTCGTTGGCGTGCATCTGCAGGATGCGGCCCAGCCGTTCCTTCTTGCCCTTGATGGGGTTGTAGACAGAGTCGCCAGATTTCACCACGCCTGAATACACGCGGAAGAACACCAACTGGCCGACGAAAGGGTCCGTCATGATCTTGAACGCCAGGGCCGAAAACGGTTCGTTGTCGGCGGAATGGCGTTCAATCTCGCCGTCTCGTTCGTCGTGGCCCTTGATGGCGGGCACGTCCAACGGCGACGGCATGTAGTCGATGACGGCGTCCAGCATGGCTTGCACACCCTTGTTCTTGAAGGCGCTGCCACACAACATGGGCACGATCTCGTTGGCGATCGTGCGCGCGCGCAGGCCCTGCTTGATCTCGTCTTCCGTCAGGGTTTCGCCCGACAGGTACTTTTCAAGCAGGGTTTCGTTGGCCTCGGCGGCTTTCTCGACCATCTTGTCGTGCCACGTCCGCGCCTCGTCCTGCATGGCGGCGGGAATGTCCACGTACTGGAACTTCACGCCCTGGCTGGCGTCGTCCCAGATGATGGCCTTCATCTTGACCAGGTCGATCACGCCCTCGAAGTGGTCTTCGGCGCCCACGGGCAGTTGGATCGGCACGGCGTCGCCTTTCAGGCGCTCGGCGATCTGGCGCTGCACGCGCAGGAAATCGGCGCCCACGCGATCCATCTTGTTCACGAACGCCAGGCGCGGCACCTTGTATTTGTTGGCCTGGCGCCAGACGGTTTCGGACTGCGGCTGTACACCGCCCACGGCGTCATAGACCATGACAGCGCCGTCCAGCACGCGCATGGACCGTTCAACTTCAATGGTGAAGTCGACGTGGCCCGGGGTGTCGATGATGTTGATGCGGTGTTCGGGGTAGTTGCCCGCCATGCCTTTCCAGAAGGCGGTGGTGGCGGCCGACGTGATGGTGATGCCGCGTTCCTGCTCTTGTTCCATCCAGTCCATCACGGCGGCGCCGTCGTGGACTTCGCCGATTTTGTGGGTAATGCCGGTGTAGAAGAGGATGCGCTCGGTGGTCGTCGTTTTGCCCGCGTCGATATGGGCGCTGATGCCGATATTGCGGTAAAGCTCGATGCGCGTCTTGCGAGTCATGGCCTCTTCCTTGCAGTAACCACTAGGCAGTACGGCAAGCCCGACCGGGCGCTGCCGCGGCGGGCGCCATGCCGCGTTTCGTAGGGGGTAATGCGTAACCGCGCCCGCGCTGATGCGTGAATATTACGCGCCGCGCGCCAAGTTTCAAGCATTGCCACTACGGCCGACCCGGAATCCCGACGTCATGGCTCAGCGGCGCCCCCTGCGCGGCAATGACACGGGCGGCGCCCACAAAAAAGCCCCTCTTGCGAAGAGGGGCTGCGCGCGGCGCGCAGGGCGCGGCGGCGATCGGGTCAGGCGCGAACGCCTTGCCTTACTTCTTGTCTTCCTTGACGCGATACACCAGCACGGCGGTGGTGGCCAGCGACAGCACCTTGGCGGTGACGCTGCCCAGCAGCAGGCGCGACAGACCGCTGCGGCCGTGGCTGCCGATGAAGATCAGGTCGCAGCCGACGTCAGAGGCGGCTTGCACAATGCCGTCAGCCACGTTGAAGTTGGACACGGCGCGCGATTCGGACTTGACCCCGGCGGTATCGGCGCGGTCGGTGATCTGCTTCAGATACTTGTCGGCTTGCTCGGCCGATGCCTTCTCGTAGTCTTCATCGGTAATGGCGTAGGCGGCGGCCATGCCGTCAAAACCAATGGTGGCCGCGAAGGGCTGTGTCACATACAGCGCGACGACTTCCGCCCCGACCGAACGTGCGAAGGAAATGCCCGCGTTGGCGGCTTGGGCCGACAGAGGCGAACCGTCGGTGGGAATCAGGATCTTCTTGAACATCTTGCCTGCTCCTGTTTGAGAGGAATATTTATGCTACCGGAAAGCCACGCGGCTCACATCAATGGAATCCCGCGGGCTTGACGCGCGTCAACCTAATTGCTGGGCGGCGGCGAACAGGTTGGTGCAGCGCGTGCCGGTGCGGCAGTATGCCAGCACGGGGCCCGGCAGGGTGTTGAGCAATTCGGCAAAGCGCACCACGTCCGAAACCGTCATGGCGCTGCCCACCACGGGTTGGTATTCGATCTTCAGGCCAACGGCTTCAGCGGCTTTGGACACATCCGCGGCAGTGGGCTGGTCTGGACCGCCTTCGAAGTCGGGGCGGTTGATGATGACGCTTTTGTAGCCTGCGGCGGCAACGTCGGCCATGTCGTCGGGGCCGAGTTGCGGCGCGACGGCGAAGTTTTCAGTCAGGGGCTTGATCGGTGCGGACATGGCGGTTCCTTCAAATAGATAGCTGCACATTATTGATTGTAGGAGCCGTTTTGCGCGAAGAGTTTTTCCAATTGGGTCCAGATCCCGCGGTCATCGGCAATCGAGACGGAAAAACGCAGCATGGTCGACGGCGCCTGCGACGGTGAAAACAGCGTGCCCGGCGCCAGCAGCATCCCTTGGTCGGCAGCTTCTCGCGCCAGCACCTCGCTATCGCGTCCACAGTCGGCCCAGACGAACATGCCCGCGTTGGGCTCGTGCGGCACCGTCAAACCCAGCTTCAGCAGGCCTTTCAGGCACCGTTGGCGCGCCTCGTCCACGCGGGCGCGGACGCGCTCGATGTGGCGGCGGTATTGCCCTTCCATGAGAATGCGATGGATCACGCGCTCGCCGAGTTCGGGCGAGGTCAGGCCGGCAAGCATTTTAAGGTCGGCCAGTTTCTGCAGGATGTCGGGGTTGGCCGCGACAAAGCCCACGCGCAGGCTGGCGGCCAGCATCTTGGAATAGCCGCTGACCAGGATGACGCGGTTCAGTCGGTCAAGCACGGCCAGTTTCATGGCGCCGCCGGGATGCAATTCACCGTAGGTGTCGTCTTCGACGACCATGAAGTCGTGGCGTTCGGCGATGCGCAGGATGTCGTACGCCACGCCCGCCGACAGTGTGTGGCCGGTGGGGTTGTGCACGGCGCTGTTGATGATGAACAGCTTGGGCTTGTGCTCGGCGGCCAGTTGCTCCAAGCGGCTGATGTCCGGGCCGTCCGGCCCACGCGGCACGCCGATCAAGCGCGCGCCGAACGCGGCCAGTCGGCCAAAGATGACGAACCAGGCGGGGTCTTCGACCAGCACGGTGTCGCCCGGTTTGACCAGGTGCCGCGCAATCAGGTCCAGGCCATGCGTGACCCCGTTGGTGGTCAGCAGATTCAGCTCGGGGTGGGCGGGCACGCCGTCGTTCTGCAGCGACGCCGCAATCTGCTGGCGCAACGGCGCAAAGCCCTGCGGGTGCCCGTAACTGACCAGATGCGCGCGCACTGACCGGCCCACCGCGCGCACCGCGCCAGCCACCATTTCCGGATCCAGCCAGTCGGCCGGCAACAAGCCCGCCCCGCCCGGCATGCCCTGGGCGGCGGTTTCGCGAAACATGCTGCGCAACAGCCAGGCAATATCGATGCGTGCAGGCGGCGCGAGCGACGTGGCCGGCGCGGCGGCCACCGCCGCCAGGGGGCCGCTGCGCGCGCGGACGAAAAAGCCGGCCCCCCGGCGCGACTGCACCAGGCCTCGGGCCACCAGGCGGTCATACGCCTCGACCACGGTGAACCGGCTGACGCCCGACTGCTCGGCCATTTTGCGGATGGAAGGCAACCGCGTCCCCGGACGCAGGCCTTGCTCGTCGATGCGGCGCGCCAGGCCGTCGGCCAACTGCGTCACCAGCGAGGCATCGGCCTGCCGCACGGGCAGCCAGGGAAGAGAGGAAGCGGGGGGAGGTGCAACTGTCATGGGAATTTGACCAGGCCAGTGATTAAAGTGATATGCAAAGGTGTACCGGTACTGTACCGATAACTATGCGTAGAGTGACAGCAATACGGCGCGCCCGCAACGGGTGTGCGCCCTTTGTCTCCCGGTAATCACATGCCCCGTTCCGCTCTCTACCCGCCAGCCCAGGCTGAGTCCGCCGCGCCGCCCTCTGTATGGGAAGGCTATGGTTACGGCTTCCTGGGCGTCCTGGTGTTCTCCCTGACGCTGCCCATGACTCGTCTGGCCGTGGCCGAACTGGCCCCGCTGCTGGTCGGGTTGGGCCGGGCGCTGGTGGCGGCCGTACCGGCCATCGCCCTGCTTTGGGTGACGCGCAGCCGGCGTCCGAACCGGCAGGAATGGCCCGGCGTCATTCTGGCGGCCTTGGGTATTGTGGTGGGTTGGCCGCTGGCGTCGTCGCTGGCAATGCAGACGGTGCCGGCCGCCCACGGGGCAGTGTTCAACGGGCTGCTGCCGCTGTCGACGGCCGCCTTTGCCGCGCTGCGCAGCGGCGAACGGCCCTCTGCCGCCTTTTGGAGCTGGGCGATCGCGGGCGCGGCGTTGGTCACGGTTTATGCGCTGCGCCAGGGTGACGGCACCTTGACCACGGGCTACCTGTGGTTGCTGGTGGCCGTTGTGCTGGGCGGCATGGGGTATGCGGAAGGGGGACGCGCGGCGCGCACGCTGGGCGGTTCGCGCACCATTTGCTGGGCGCTGGCGATCAGCGCGCCCGTCGTCGCCGCGCCCGTCGGCTGGATGGCGGCGCAAGCCGTCTGGCCCAGCGCGGCCGTGGTGTCAGCTTGCGCGTATCTTGCGATCGGATCCATGTTTCTTGGATTCTTCGCCTGGTATCGCGGCCTGGCTGTGGGCGGCATTGCCCGGGTCGGACAAGTGCAGTTGCTGCAACCCTTTCTGACCGTCGTGGCGGCCGCATTGTTGTTTGGCGAATCCGTGGAGGCATCGACGTTCGTCTTCGCCGCTGCCGTGATCGCCGTTATTGCCGGCGGACGCCGCGCCATCGTAAGGACCCAAAAATGAATCTGCTCCCCACCAACTGGGGCGACGTGCCCCTGGCCTCCATGTCGCTGTTGGGGCCGCTGGCCCTGTTTGCGCTGGTCAGCTCGATTACGCCGGGGCCCAATAACGTCATGCTGGCGTCGTCTGGCCTGAACTTTGGCTTTCGCCGCAGCATGCCCCACCTGCTGGGCGTGAATCTGGGGTTCACCTTGATGATTTTCCTGGTGGGCATCGGGCTGGGCTCGGCATTCCAACGGGTACCCGAGCTCTACACCGTGCTGAAGTATGCGGGCGCCGTCTACCTGCTTTATCTGGCCTGGAAGATCGCCAACGCCGGCGAAATGGAAGATGGCGAAGCTCGCGGCAAGCCGTTCACGTTTCTGCAAGCCGCGGCGTTCCAGTGGGTCAACCCGAAGGCCTGGGTGATGGCGGTGGGCGTGGTGGCCACCTATACGCCGCAAAACGGCTTCTTCGCCAATCTGGTCATTGCCACGGTGGTTTGCGGCGTGGTCAACCTGCCCAGCATCGGCGTATGGGTCACCTTCGGCACCGCGCTGCGCCGCGTGCTGCACAGGCCCTGGGCGATCCGCGCATTCAATGTAGGCATGGCGCTGCTGCTGGTCGCCTCGCTGTATCCCGTGGCGCTGGACCTGCTGCGCTGAAGCCCAGGCCGCTGGCGCGCGCGGGGTGTTGACGGCCCCGGCGCATCCGGGAGTATGCTGACGGCGGAACCCAGCCGGCCCGACAGGGTCATATTTTCCATGCCCGCCCTGCCCCGCTTTTCGCCCCGCCGACTATTCATCGCCGCCCTGCTTGCCGCCGCCAGCGTGGTCGGCTGCTCGCAATTGGACTCCTGGCAACGCCAGACGATCTTTTCACCCCAGTCCGAACCACAAACGTGGTGGCGCGAACCTGCCGCCGGCACCGAGGTTTATGACCTGAAGCTGGCCAACGGTGACAAGATTCGCGCGTGGTACCGGCAAAACTCCCGGGCAAACGCGCCCACCGTGCTTTACCTGCATGGCGCGCGCTGGAACCTGAACGGCAGCGCATTTCGCATCGACGGATGGGCGCGCATGGGCTATTCGGTGCTGGCTATCGACTACCGGGGCTTTGGGGCCTCGACGCCGCGCCTGCCCTCGGAAGAAAGCGCGCAGGAAGACGCCATGGCGGGACTGAAGGAATTGGCCCGGCTGCAGCCAGACCCAGCGCGCCGCTTCGTCTATGGCCATAGCCTGGGCGGCGCCATCGCCATCGACCTGGCGGCCCGCCCCGAACAACCCGAATTTGCCGGCCTGATCGTGGAATCCAGCTTCACCAGCATCGGCGCCATGCTGGGCACTTTGCGCTGGGGAAAAGTGCCCGGCGCCGGGCTGTTGGTCACCCAGCCCTTTGATTCGGTGGACAAACTGGCGCGCATGCAAACGCCCATGTTGTTCATGCACGGCACGGCCGACCGCGTCGTGCCGCACACGATGAGCGACGAACTGTTCGCCGCCGCCCGCAACGTGGCGCCGGAGCTCAAGCGCTTGGTAAAAATCGAAGGCGCGTCGCACTCGGGCGCCTTCCGTAGCGGCCCTCAATACGATGCCGCCGTCAGAACCTTCATGCAGGACGCCTCGCGCGCCTATGCCAACAAGGAAGGCTAGGCTCCGCCTTCACGTGCGCCATTTCGCTAGGTTACGATACTGATCGGCGCAAGCTACTGGCCGATAGGCAATGGCGCAAGCCGAAGGAAAGCAACCATTCATGGCAGGAGCAGAGCCCAAGCGGCGCGCCGCGGACGTCGCCTACGACCAGATCGAAAGCATGATCGCCACGCTGCAATTGGAGCCGGGCAGCGCGGTCGTGGAAGCGGATCTGGTTGAGAAAACCGGCCTGGGGCGTACGCCGCTGCGGGAAGCGCTGCTGCGCATGGTGGCGGCTGGCCTGATCCGCCAGGAACCTCGGCGCGGCCTGCGCGTGTCGATGATCCAACTGGCGGACCACATGGACCTGATTCAGACCCGCCGCGCGCTGGAGCATCTGATTGCCGCCAACGCCGCGCGCCGGGCCACACCCGCGCAGCGCAGCCAGATCGTGGAATGCGCGACGCAAATGATCCGCGCCTCGGAAGGCGGCAACCTGGACGACTACATGCACGCCGACCAGTTGCTGGACCACGTCTGCCACACGGCCTGTCGCAACGAGTCGGCGGTGAACGCCGTTGAACCGTTGATCATTCAATGTCGGCGCTTTTGGTACGCCTATCAGCACGAAGGCGATATCGCCGAAGGGGCACGCCGCCACATGGCGATGGCTGAGGGCATCGCCACCGGCAATGAATCCGCCGCCATCAAGGGCGCGGATTCATTGATGGATTACTTGGAGATGTTCACGCGCAAGGTGATCAGCGCGTGATGCTGGCGGCCGCCGAAGGCACGGCGTCTGCGTGCTTGCCCCGGTTCAGCCACTGCATGACGCGAGGACGCGAGCGGTCGTAAGCCAGGTTGTAAAGGAAGGCATAGGGCAGGTAGAACAGCACCAGCGCGATGTCCAGCACGAAAGCTTCCCACAGGCTGATATTGAGCCACCAGGCCGCCAGGGGAATCACGATCAGGATCAGGCCCAATTCGAAGCCGAAGGCGTGAACGACGCGTACGCGCATGTTGCGGGTGATGCCCAGACGGTTTTCCACGCGGTCGAAGCCGGCGTTGTAGATCATGTTCCACACCAGGGCGATCCAGGCGATCACCGCGGTCAACACGCCCATTTCGAACAAGGACTTGCCCATGGCCCAGGCTGCGGCGGGCGCGCACAGGCCGATGGCCAGGATTTCGAACAGAAAAGCGTGAAAGAAACGTTCTTTCAGGGTTTTGCTGCCGGGGTTTTTGCTGCTAGGGGTTTTACTGCTTTGGGCTGGGGTTTTGGGGGTTTGCATCTTGACCCACCTACGGTCGGATTCACGGAACGGTGGCGATTTTCGAGGATTTTTCCGGTACGATAAAGATACTATCCATCGGAAAAACCGATATCACTATGCGCCACTCGCTTGAATCCCTGGCGGCCTTCGCCCAGGTCGCCTCCGAAGGTTCCTTCTCAGCGGCCGCGCGCAAACTGGGCAAAAGCCAGTCCACCATCAGCGAGACCATCGCCAACCTGGAGGTGGACCTGAATGTCACCCTCTTCAACCGCAGCCAGCGGCAGCCCGTTTTGACGGAAGCCGGCCAGGTGCTGCTGGGCCAGGCGTTGCAGGTGCTGGCCGCCAACGACCGCTTCAACCGCAGCGCCAATCAGCTGGCCGAGGGTCTGGAGCCCAGGCTGACCGTGGTGCTGTCGGACACGTTTCAATCAAAGACATTCGAGAATATGCTCAGCCAGATCGACCAGCGCTATCCGGCGCTGCGCTTCGAATGCCTGATTGCCGAATACGAAGACGTGGTGGCGCTGGTGCAGCAAGGCCGCGCACACCTGGGCTTGATGGCTGCACAGGACGACTATCCGCCCGACGTGGCCCACGCGACGCTATCCGAGCTTTCCGAGATCGTGCTGTGCGTGGGCCGCAACCATCCGCTGGCCAGCCAACCCAACGTCGGCACCGATGCGCTTGGTACGGAACGCGAACTGCGCCTGAGCACCTTCGAACTGGACGATAAAGACGCGGCGCCGCCCAACGCAACGTGGTCGGCGCCGGGTTACCTGATGCTGCTGGAAATGGCGAGCCTGGGCTTTGGCTGGGCTGAACTGCCCCGCTGGATGATTCAACGCTTTGGCCGCGAGCAGCTAGTGGAACTGACGGTGCCGGGTTGGCCCCGCCACATCCGCGTTGACGCCGTGTGGTCCACTCGCCGCGCCTTGGGGCCGGCTGGGGCCTGGCTGCTGGATAGCCTGACCCGCGACGCATCCCGGCAGGGTGCTTGACCCCCGCCCCGCCACCATTCAATGCGCGGGTAGCCGAGAGATCCGCACGCCATTGGCGTTCATCCAATCACCGAGCTTCGGGCTGACCAGTACGTCGAACTCGGCGCGGCGCTGGCTTGACATCGGGTTGCCGTCCTGGCTGCGCATGGCGGGATGGCACATCAGCAAGTCGCCGTCGCGCGCGTTGAACAGCCAGTGCTGCAACAGGTCCGCATAACGCCGCTTGCCGCCTTCGAATCCATACACGCCCAGCAGCCGGCGGTTGGTGCGCAACCCATCCCGACTGGCCTGGCGTGCCAACGCGCCCGCGCCCAGCGCCCCGATGAGGCGCGCCTTGATCGATTCCTTGAGTGGAATGCCGCAAAGCATGCCGGGGGCCGTCTGGCGCAACCAGGGTCGATGCGCGCCCTGGCGGCGCTTCAACTGCGACAGCACCTGATCGCGTATGCCCGGCAACTGATGCACGTGCTGATGGCCGTCGACATAATCCGGCACGCGGCCGAACGCGGCTTCAAACGCATCGAACTGCCGATTCAGTTGCGCCTGGACCCAACCCGCATCCAGCCGGCCCGCGTAGGCCTTGAATATCAACGTACCCAAGGAAGGCATGGGCTCGGCTCCGCCATCCAACGATTCGGACAGGTTCACATGCAGCCCGATATCGACGTTGCCATCGCGCAGGCGATGGGCGTTGGCGGCAACCGTGGGCCCCAGCGCCAGGCAACTTACCGCGCTGATCCGGCGCATGTCGGCCAGTGCAATCATGGCTTCATCGATGTCGGCATTCATGCCAAAATCGTCGCCGCAGACAATCACTCGCTTGCTCATTGCATTACCTCAAGTTTCCTGTTCACGCTGGCCATCAATGCGCCCCTTGCTTCACCAAATCAGCCTCTTTGTCGCCGTCGGATGTGCCGCGGCTGCAACCCATTGGGCGGTTGCCGTGGGCTGCGTCGAGGCCGTCGCCATGCCGCCCTTGGGCGCCAATCTGATCGGATGGCTGATCGCCTTCGCGGTGTCGTTCGCGGGACACTATCGGCTGACGTTCCAACACGCCCAGATTCCCTGGACCATAGCAATCCGTCGTTTCTTCTTGATTTCAGCCGTGGGCTTCGTCATCAATGAATCGGCGTATGCGTTGCTGCTGCACACCACCAACATCCGCTATGACGTTTTGCTGGCATTGATCCTGATAGGCCTGGCAGTCGCCACATTCGTGGCGAGCCGGCTGTGGGCCTTTCGCAGACCCGTCACCTGAGCAACGCGCGCCGGGATCAGAAGTGCGCCAAGGTCAGCCGCCGGGCTTGCCGGCGTCCGTGCTGGCGTCCATGGCCCGGCCACGACGTTGCCGCACCACATACAGCGGCCGCCCCTTGACCTCGTCAAAGATGCGCGCGACGTATTCGCCCACGACACCCAGCGAAATCAGGTTCACGCCGGCAAAGAAAAGGACAGCGGTAACGATGGTCGTCCACCCCGAAACGGGGTTGCCTGAATGCAGGTAATCGCCCACCAGATAGGCCGCGTAAGACATCGCCGCCAACGCGAAGACCACGCCGGCCAGGCTCACCATCCGCAGCGGCCAGGTGGTAAAGGCCGTCAAGCCGTCCAATGCCAGGCGAAACAGGCGCAGCCCGCCAAAGCGGCTGTCGCCATGCATGCGCTCGTCAGGGATGTAGGGCAACGCTTCGCCTTTGAAGCCGACCCAGGCGTACAGGCCCTTCATGAAGCGGGTACGTTCAGGCAAGGCGTTCAGCGCGTCCACGACGCCCCTATCCATCAAACGGAAATCGCCCGCGTGCGCCGGCACATCGATACCACGCGCACTGCTCAACAGCTTGTAGAACCAGCGTGCGCCGGATCGCTTGAGCCAAGACTCGTCCTGACGGGTCGCGCGCACGGCATAGACCATTTCCGCACCCGCCGCCCAACGGGCCAGCATCTGTTCGATCAAGGCGGGCGGGTGCTGCAGGTCGGCATCCAGGCTGATCACGGCGTCGCCGATGGCGGCTTGCAGCCCGGCGCTCAACGCGGCTTCCTTGCCGAAGTTGCGCGATAACTGCACATAGCGAAAGCCCGCGTGCTGCGTCCATTCGGCCATCAGCGATTCCGTGGCATCCGTGCTGCCATCGTCCGCCACGATGATTTCCCAGCGTGAGCACAGCGCAGACAGCCGGCCACGCAAGAGCGGCAACAAAACGCGCAGATTCTCTGCTTCGTTCAGGCAGGGAATCACGCAAGAAACACTACTGTCATATGGCACCACGACGGGCGCCACGTCTGGTGCGTTGGCGGACACGACTGCCCCGCCCGCGGACCAAGGTGTTTGCAGCGGGTACGGCTTGGTCAGCGGGCGCTGAGGAATCGGATCAGACCGGAAATGAAGATGCATAAGACGGTGGTCTAGAAATGCAGGGAATGCAATGACGCGAAGTATGGGCGGCGCTGCGTCGAATTTTCATGAAATGCCCCCGCGCGCGCCTGCCCACCGGCTGAAGGCAGCCCCGCAACCGCGTCTATGCGTCCCCGATTCACCACGCCGCGCGACGCGGTGTCCCGCTCCACATCGTTAAAATGCGCGCCAGTTTTCGTCTTTACAGGTTGTTATGCCATACCGAGTCCGACCTATGCTGGCCAGCGACGTGGACGGCATCTTGGATACCCAGGCCCTTGCCTATCCCGACTTTCTGCTGGAAAGCGCTGCGTTCTTTTTGAATCGCTTGCTGCTCGCGCCCGATCACTGCTGGGTGGCTTGCGCGTCAGATGACGACGCCCTGCTGGGCTATCTGATCTCGTATCCCTGGGACGCGGGGTTACCACCCGCGCTGGGCGTGGCGTTGACGGCGCTGCCCGCGCAAGCCGACCACTGGTTCCTGCACGACTGCGCCGTCGCGCCAGCCGCGCAGGGGCTGGGGGTGGGCCGTGCGCTATTGCACACGGCGGCCACGCGCGCCGTGGAATGCGGACTACAACGCGCAAGCCTGGTGTCGCTGGCGTCGGCGGCAAGCTACTGGCACCGCCACGGCTACCGCCCCCTGCCCGCCGCGCCCGATCAAAACGACTTGGCCTTGGCCGACAAATTGGCGGGCTATGGCCCTCAAGCCCGCTACCTGGCGCGCGGCCTCCCGCTGTAGCCGCCCTTTCCCGGACCTTGCAGCGCAAGGCCCGGCGCGTTGCCGCTTCTCATCTATACATCGCGACATCCGCGGTCGTAATATAGGGTCGCAATCCAGTGATGTGGCGGCAACGGTTCCGATAGTCTGACTTGCTGCGCCCCCGCGGGCGCGAAGGTTTATATGATCTCGCTTTCGCCCGTCCAATCTTTGCTAGCGTGCTGCCTGGTGCTTGTCATCGGCCGCGTGCTGACCACCCACATCGGCATCCTGCGCCGCTACAGCATTCCCGACCCCATCGTCGGCGGCCTGCTGTTCGCCATCCTGGCCTACGCCCTGGCTAACTGGGGCGGTGTTTCCGTCTCGATGGAAACCAGCATCCGGCCCACCTTGCTGCTGCTGTTCTTCGGCTGCATCGGCCTGACCGCAAACCTGAAACTGCTGGCCAAGGGCGGCCCCCGCCTGATCGCCTTTCTACTGGCGCTGATCCCTTTCCTGATCCTGCAAAATGCCGTGGGCCTCGGCATGGCCTGGCTGCTGGACATGCATCCGCTAATGGGTCTCTTGGGCGGCACCATCACCCTGGTCGGCGGGCATGGCACCGGCGCCGCTTACGCCACCCGCTTTGCCGACTTCAACAACATCCAGGACGTCATGGCGCTGGCCATGACATCCGCCACCTTGGGTCTGGTGCTGGGCGGCGTGGTGGGGGGCCCGGTGGCGGAATGGCTGATGCGCCGGCACAAGCTGGCCGGCAGCCTGGACCCGCAGGCAGATACCGGCAACAAGGTGCCAGACCTGGCCGAGCCCACGGAACCCGCCACCGCCGGGTCGTTCATCGTGTCGATGACGGCGGCGTTTGTCTGCCTTGTGGTGGGCGGCTATCTGGCGATGCTGGTCGAAGGCGCACCGGTCAGCCTGCCCAACTTCCTGTGGTGCCTGGCCACCGGCGTGCTCATCCGCAACGGCGGTGCGCGCCTGGGCCTGAAGCTGGACGACCGCGCCACCGAAATCATCGGCACCATCGCGCTGTCGCTCTTCCTGGGCATGACCATGATGACGCTGGACCTGTCCAGCGTGGCGCGGCTGGCCGGCCCGCTGGCCCTGATGCTGCTGGTGCAAACGCTGTTCTGCGCGCTCTATGCCGCCTGGGTGGTGTTCCGGCTGCTCAAGCGCGACTACGAAGCCGCCATCATGTCGGCAGCTTTCTGCGGCTTCGGCCTGGGCGCCACCGCCACCGCCATCGCCAACATGCAGGCTTTGACGCGCCGGCACGGCCCCGCGCCGGAGGCGTTCATCGTGGTGCCGGTCACGGGCGCATTCCTGGTCGACATCTTGAACGTCATCGTGCTGACGTCCTTGATCTCCTTGCCGTTCGTGGGAGGGATGTGACCATGTTCAAACGCCTTGTCCTGATCGCGCTCTGCTTGATGCTGGCCGCTTGCGGCCGCGCACCCGACGCCGATGCGCTACGTGCCGACGTCAACACCGCCCTGGCAACCACCTATGGCGAGGGACTGTTCCGCATCACGGACCTGAAACGCCGTGGCTCCGCCGCCGACAGCAATGCGCCCCCGGGCGAAAGCCGCCGTGTGGTGTATTACGACGTCGAACTGACCCTGGGGCGCGACATCGCGTTGGGCGCCTGGGACCAGCCCGGCGCCGCGTCGCTGGTGACCTTGCTGGGCGCGGGGCCACGCAGCATCATCGGCGTGAAATCTGGCGGCAACCAGGCCGGCGACCGTCTGGTGGCCCACGCCAGCGCCATCTATCGCCAAGAGGGCGATACCTGGAAACGCATTACGCCGGCGGGCTTCAAGGCAGCCGAAGCGCCGTCGCTGGACACCGGCGCCCCGCCGCCCGTCACCCGGCGATTGCTGGACGCCCTGGACCAGATCACCCATTCCGTCGCCTACAACGCGTCAAGCACGGCACAGAATGTGGTGCAGCAGGAACTGGAACGCTCGGTCGCGCGCATCAACGGCCGGTTGGCGCGCCTGCAACAAGGCTACCCGCTGGCGGGCGGCCCCGACGGTGGTGAATACGTGGCATTCGCGCGCGCCCTCAGCGCCGTGGCGCGCGCCCGCCAGATCCGCGTAACGCCGCTTATTACTGGCGGCGGCGCCGAGAACATCGCGCTGCTGCGCAGCGGCGACGCGGTGGTGGGGCTGGCGCAAGCCGACACCGCGCGCCTGGCCTATGAAGGCCGTGGCCCGTTCGCCGCGCAGGGGCCATTCGGCAGCTTGCGCGCGCTGGGCAGCCTGTATCCGGAACTGGTTCATATTGTGGTGCGCGATGACCCCGCATTGCAGGGCGTGCGCGACCTGAAGGGCAAGACCATTGCGCTGGGGCCGGAAGGTTCCGCCGTGCGCGCCACGCTGGAGGCCGTGCTGGCCGCCCACGGGCTGCAACCCGGGCGCGACTACACGGTGGCCGACACGCCTTTCGCCACGTCCCTGCCCGCGCTGAATGCCGGCACGGTGGACGCGGCGGCTCAGGTCATCGGCGTGCCCGCCACGCCGTTGCGCGATGCGCTGACCCAGGCGCAGTTGAAGCTGCTGCCCCTGGACCCTGCCGCGATCAAATCGTTGACGGCAAGCAACAGCGACCTGATGCCCTTGGAAATCGCGGCGGGCACGTATCCCAACCAGTCCGCGCCCGTCACCACCGTCGGCACGGCGGCGCTGTTGCTCACTACGGCAAACCTCACCCGCGACGAAGCGCTGGTGGTGGTGCGCGCCGTCTACCAGACCGGGCAGGACCTGCTCGCTGCCGGCTCGACCCAGGGCGCGCAGGTGTCGGTTGCCAATGCGCGACGCGGCCTCAGCGTGCCGCTGCACGACGGCGCCGAGGAAGGTTTGGCGGGGTTGGAGCACGCCAAGCCGCACTGATCGCGGATGCGCTTATGATTGCGCTCCTAATCAGGAATTCCCATGAATAAATTCGACCTCCAAAAAAACCAGGCCTTGAAATTGGCCGGCCAGCTCAAGCAGTCCGCCACCCCCGACCGCTTCGGCGTGGCGTCACAGGCACCCGACCGCCGTGAACAGCGCAAGCTGGATCAGGCGGCCGGCCTGGTGCCGTTTCCGCTGAAGCTGTCGCAGGCGCACGCCGACAAGCTGCGTGCCCTGGCGGCCGAGCGCGGTGTGTCCACGAATGAAATCGTGGCTGAAGTCCTGCAGAAAGCCTTGGGCGAATAAACCTGTATGCACATCTGGGTCGATGCGGATGCCTGCCCCGTAGTCATCAAAGACATTTTGTTCCGCGCGGCGCAGCGCTGGCAGGTGCCGTTGACCTTGGTGGCCAACCAGGCGCTATTCACGCCCCCTTCGCCGCTGATCCGCGCGGTGCAGGTGCCGCGCGGCTTTGACGTGGCCGACGCGCACATCGTCGAACGCGCGGAACCCGGCGACCTTGTGATTACCGCCGACATTCCGCTGGCCGCCGAAGTGCTGGCCAAAGGCGCAATGGCGCTCAACCCGCGGGGCGAGCGCTATTCACCTGAAACCATCCGCGAAAGGCTGGCGGTGCGCGACATGATGGAAGAACTGCGGGCCGCCGGCATCGATACGGGCGGCCCGTCCTCGTTCAGCCAGGCCGACCGCAAAGCGTTCGCCAATCAGTTGGATACCCTGCTGGCGCGCCTTAATAAAAAGTGATGTAGGCCTTGTACAAGATGGTGCCGATGGCCGTGATCAGGCCAACGCCCATCAGGCCCATTCCGATATTGCGGTCGCGAAAGCCGAAACCGACCAACATCATCGCCACACCCGTGACGACAATGATCAATATGGTGTTGTTGTGGGTATACATGGACGTCTCCCAGGCGCCGACAAGCGCCGCTTCCCTATGCACGGACAAGCGCCGTTGAAGGATGCTCTTCCGCGAGTTGCCGCAAAACAATCATAGGGATCTGGGGACACGATGGCGCACAACGGCAAGCGCCATGCTTGCGCCAAGTCAAGAAAACAAAAAAGCCAACCGGTTAGGGTTGGCTTGCTTTGCTTTTTTTTCCTTTCTTTTTTTCTTTCTTCGCTCTCCAGTTTTTCAACTGGTTTGCTGGTTCCAAATGACATTTGGCTTGGGCGGCAACAGCAATGAATTCATGGCAATGAATTGATTCCCGCGCAGCCTTCCAAGGGTCTTTGGTGGGTGGTACAAGTTTCGAACTTGTGACCCCTGCCGTGTGAAGGCAGTGCTCTACCACTGAGCTAACCACCCTGAAAGAGGCGAAATAATAGCATAGATTTAAAAACGTGCGCAAGCGGACTGCGGCGATTATTTACGCCGCCGCCACCGGCGCATCCAGCTTGCGCCACACGCACTCGCCACCCACCGACTTGTCCAGCGCGGCCAGATAGGCGTCATGCTCGGCCAGCTCTTCATCGCTGGCCTTCAACACGATCAGCCCCGACGCGTCAAACTTCGCCAGCACGATGCCGTCGCTGCCCGCGCCATCGTTGTCGTCGACATCGATCAGCAATGCGTCCTGCCCGCGCGTCATGGCCAGCCACACTTCCGCCAGCAATTGCGAGTCAAGCAATGCGCCGTGCAGCGTGCGGTGCGCGTTCGAAATGCCGAAGCGGTCGCACAGGGCGTCCAGCGAATTGCGCTTGCCCGGGAATAGCGACCGCGCGTGCAGCAGCGAATCGGTAATCGTCTCGCAGAATTCCGAGATCGGGCCGCGGCCCGTCTTGGCCAGTTCGGCGTTGAAGAACTTCACATCGAACGCGGCGTTGTGCGCGATCAGTTCCGCGCCCTGGATGAACTCGACGAACTTGTCCGCCACCTCGGCAAAGCGCGGCTTGTCGGACAGGAACTCCGTCGTCAGCCCGTGCACGGCCAAGGCCTCGGGGTCGCTATCGCGGTCCGGGTTCAGGTAGATATGGAGGTTATTGCCCGTGGGCATCCGGTTGACCAGTTCCACACAGCCGATCTCAACGATGCGGTGACCCTGTGCGGGGTCCAGTCCGGTGGTTTCCGTGTCAAAGATGATCTGGCGCATTACTTATTCCGACGCTGCGTTGGCCGAAGACGGCGGCGTGTGGGCACCCGGCGGCTGGGCCGGCGGGTGCTCCGCGCTACCGGCATGGCCGGGTTTCTTGCGTGCGGTGGCAATCAGCGTATAGGCCACCGGCACGACGAACAAGGTCAGTAGTGTACCCAGCAACAGCCCGCCCACCAGCACCCAGCCGATCTGCTGACGCGATTCGGCCCCGGCGCCCGTGGACAAGGCCAGCGGCACGGTGCCCAACACCATCGCCCCCGTCGTCATCAGGATGGGGCGTAGCCGCAGTACGCTGGCCTCGATCACGGCGGTGAACAGCTCCTTGCCTTCGTCGCGCAACTGGTTGGTGAATTCCACGATCAGGATGCCGTGCTTGGTAATCAAACCCACCAGCGTGATCAGGCCGATCTGGCTGTAGATCGACAGCGTGCCGCCCGTCAGCCACAGAGCCAGCAACGCGCCCGTCATGGACAGCGGCACCGACAGCATGATGATGAAGGGGTTGCGCCAGCTTTCAAACTGCGCGGCCAGCACCAGGTAGATGAAGGCCAGCGCCATGGCGAAGACCAGATAGATGCTGCCCGAGGAATCGCGGAACTCGCGCGACTGGCCGTCCAGGTCCGTGATGATGGTGTTGGGCAGCACGTCGCGCGCCACCTGGTGCATGTGCGTCAGCACCTCGCCCAGCGCGTAACCCGGCGCGACCGCCGCATCGATCTTTACCGCTCGCAGGCGGTTGAAGTGGTTCAGCGACTGCGGCGACACGCCTTCATGCACGCCCAGCAGGTTATCCAGCTGCACCATGCTGCCGTCGCGCGCCCGCACGTAGATGCCGGAAATATCCGTCGGGTTGGCACGGTCGCGCGGCGTCACCTGCACGATCACGTCGTACTGCTCGCCCTCGTCCTTGTAGCGCGTGACCTGGCGCCCGCCCAGCATGGACTCCAGCGTGCGGCCCACGGTATCCACGTTGGCGCCCACGTCGGCCATCTTGTCGCGGTCCACCCGCACCCGCAATTCAGGGGTATTCAAGCGCAGGTCCGTATCCAGGTTGAGCAAGCCGGGATACTTGCGCAGTTCGGTCAGGAAGACCTCGGTCAGACGCGCCAATTCCGGGTAGGACGCCTGGCTCATGATGATGAATTCGATCGGCTTGGACCGGGCAGACTGGCCCAGTGACGGCGGATTGGTGGGAAATGCCCGCACGCCGGGCAGGGATGCGAACTGTGGCTGCAACTGCCGGGTGATTTCCTGCTGCTTGCGGCCGCGCTCTTCCCAAGGCTTCAGGCGCAGGATGGCGGTGCCGTCCGTCACGGTGGGAAAGCCCACCGTGACCTGGCTGCCGCTGGCCTCGGGAATATCTGCATAGAACTTCTCGATGCCCAGCATGCTGTCCAGCGTGTAATTCAGCGTGGCGCCTTCCGGCGCATTGACGATGCCGAACACCACGCCACGGTCTTCCACAGGCGCCAATTCACTTTTCACCACCTTGAACAGCACGCCGCTGCCCGCCGCCACCGCCACGCCAATCACCACCACCAGCCAACGATGACGCAACGACGCACCCAGCAGGCGGCGATAGCCGTTGCTCCAGGCGTTAAGCCAGCCTTCGATCAGGTTGTACCAGCGGTTGTGGCTGCTTTGATGGCGCAGCAGCACCGAGCACATCATGGGTGTCAGCGTCAGGGCCACGAAACCCGAGACCAGCACCGCGCCGGCCAGCGCCAACGCGAATTCAATGAACAGCCGCCCGGTGCGGCCCGTGGCAAACGCCAACGGCGCGTACACGGTCACCAGCGTCATCGTCATGGCCACCACGGCGAACCCGATTTCCTTGGACCCACGCAGCGCCGCTTCCTTGCGCGGCATGCCTTCCTCGATGTGTCGGAAAATGTTCTCCAGCACCACGATGGCGTCATCCACCACCAGCCCGATGGCCAGCACCATGGCCAGCAGCGTGAGCGTGTTGATCGAGAATCCGAACAGGTACATCAGCGCGCAGGCCCCCACCAGCGAGACAGGAATGGTGACGATGGGGATGATGCTGGCGCGCAGATTGCGCAGAAAGAAAAAGATCACCAGCACCACCAGGACGATGGCCTCGCCGATGGTGTGGAACACGGAATCGATGGAACGCTCGATGAACACCGACGAGTCGTACGCGATGTTCAGCTTCATGCCCGCCGGCAGCGTCTCGTTCAGCCGCGCCACCTCCTCGCGAGCCGCCTTGGAAAGCTCAAGCGGGTTGGCGGTGGATTGCTTGGTAAGCCCGATATTGATGGCGGGCTTGCCGTTGAAGCGCGACAGTATGCGGTCGTTGGCCGCGCCGATCTCCACCGTGGAAACGTCGCGCAGGCGTACCGGGTAACCCTTCACGTTCGCGACAATCACGTCTTCGAACTGCGCGGGCGTTTGCAGGTCGGTCGATGACACCACCGAAAACTCACGGGCCCGCGATTCAATGCGCCCGGCCGGAATCTCCACGTTCTGGCTGCGCAGCGCGGCTTCCACGTCTTGCACGGTCAAGCCGTAAGCGGCCAGCTTGTCGCGGTCCACGTAGATGCGCATCGACGGCAGGCGTTCACCAAACACACGCACTTCCGCCGCCCCCGGCAGCACGGACAGCCGGGTCTTGATGTAGCGGTTGATGTAGTCGGACGTCTGGATCGCCGAATACGATCCCGCTTCCACCGCGATGTACATGATGGGTTGGGAATCGGCCTCGACCTTGCCGATGATGGGCTCGTCGATCTCATCGGGCAAAAAACGCCGCGCGCGCGAGACTTTGTCCCGCACTTCCGCGGCCGCCGCGTCGGGGTCGCGCGACAGGTTGAACTTGATGTTGATCAGGCTGCGCTCGGAGCGGCTGCGCGAGGTCATCACGTTTACGCCCTCAATGCCGGCCAACTGGTCTTCCAGCGGCTTGGTCACCTGGGATTCGATCACCTCGGGCGAGGCGCCCTTGTAGGTCGTATCCACCGAGACGATGGGTTCGTCGATCTTCGGATATTCGCGCACCGTCAGGCGCGAATACGAGATCAGCCCGATCAGGACAATGATCAGCGACAGAACCGACGCAAACACCGGCCGCTTGATGCAGGTTTCCGAGATACGCATTGCGTCACCGCTAAAAAGAGAGAGGGGCCGCGCTCACGAGCCGCCGCCGACGACGTTGACGGCGGCGCCGTCCGTCACGCGCTGTATGCCCGCCACCACAAGCTGGTCGCCCGCCGCCACGCCGGTCAGGATTTCCACGCGGCCTTCGCGGCGCTCGCCGATGGTGACTTCGCGCTTTTCGGCCTTGCCGTCCCTGACCCGGTAAACGTACTGCGTTTCACCCGACGGCGACAATGCGGCTTCCGGCGCCACCAGCGCCTTGTCCTGATTGAACAGCAACTGCACGCGGGCGAACATGCCGGGGCGCAGCACGGCGTCGTTGTTGGCCACCGTGGCGCGCAGCAGGATGGACCGGCCACCCGCGTCAACCAGCGGGCTGACGGCATAGACTTGCCCTTGGCGCTCCTGCCCCGGCAGCGCATCCAGGCGCAGCGTCAGTTGCTGGCCCACGCGCACCTTGCTCAAGTACATTTCGGGCACGCGGAAGTCCACTTTCAAGGGGTCGATCGCTTCCAGCGGCGCCAGGTCCTGCCCCTGGTTGACGTAGTCGCCCACGGACACGCTGCGCAAGCCCACGATGCCGGCGAACGGCGCCGAAATCGTCATCTTGTCCAGGCGCGCCTGCGCCAGCGCCACAGCCGCCTCCTGCACTTTCAGCGTGCTGGCGGACTCATCGCGCGCCTGCTGGCTGACGAAACCCTTGCCTTGCAATTCCACGGCGCGCCGGTAATGGCTTTGCGCCAGCGTCAGGTTCGCGCGCGCCTGCGCCAGTTCGGCGCGCGGCACGGAATCGTCCAGCCGGACGAGCACCTGCCCCCGGGTAACCGGCTGGCCTTCCTTGAATTCAATGGCTTGGATCCGCCCCACCACTTCCGGCCGCAGCACGACGGATTCATCCGACCGCAAGCTGCCCACGGCGGACAGGCCGCGCGCGAATGGAACTTCCTTGACGGCGGCAACCTCGACCCGAACAGGAGCGGAAGGCGCAGTAACGGGCTGGGCGGCGCTCTGGGTGGGCGGAGTTGGTGCGGGCGCAAGCCATCGCGGCACGAAAACACCCAACGCGGCCCCCACGGCCAACCCGGCCGCAACGGCGGCCAGCAGTACAGCTTTTTTCATGCGCGAATGTGGCTTTGATGCGGCGCGCCCCGGATTCCCCACTTGGACGACGCCGCAGGAACTGGAATGGGGGAAGGCACTGTAGCACCCGAATTTACATACTGGAACAATCCAGAAGCCGGATGAAAGAACTAAATCCGCCTCATCAGGCGGATTTCAGGGTATTCACCGATGCCCTCAGGCCCGCCGGGCCACTTCCACGCCCAGATTCGCCAACTGGTCGGCGCGCTCGTTGCCCTCGTCACCCGTGTGGCCGCGCACCCAGCGCCACGACACCTGGTGCCGCTGCACCTGCTCGTCCAGCGCCTGCCACAGTTCGGCGTTCTTCACTGGCTTCTTCTCGGCGGTCATCCAGCCACGGCGCTTCCAGTTCACCAGCCACTCGGTCATGCCCTTCATCACGTACTGCGAGTCCGTGTGGATGGTGACGACGCAAGTGCGCTTGAGCGCCCGCAGGCCTTCAATGACGGCCATGAGCTCCATGCGGTTGTTGGTGGTCTGGAGTTCTCCGCCATGCAAGGTTTTCTCGTGGCCACCGGCGCGCAGCAAGACGCCCCAGCCGCCCGGACCGGGATTGCCCTTGCAAGCCCCGTCGGTCCACATTTCCACTTTCTGGTCGATCGCTTTGTTGTCCTGCATGGTGCTGCTTTGTAGTCCTTGTTCGTGCAAAGTGAAACGTGCGCTGCCGCTATCAAGAGCGATCGAAGCCGTCGTCCGCCTGGCGGTTGACCACCACGGAAGCGGCACGCGCGCGCTTGGGCTTGGTCTTCCAGGCCGGCCCGATGATACGCATGCCGGCCACGCGCTTGACGGCCGACACCATATACACCGCGCCGCCCCGGCTCCACCAGCGGGCGCCGGCCGGCTCCAGGAAGCCCCAGCGCTGCAACCATTTTTCGCTGCGGCAGGCGGGCGCATAGCAGCCGAACTGGCTCTCTTCGACTTCCAGCGACAGCAGCTTGAACCAGTCTTTCAGGCGCGCCAAAGACACCTGCGACGAGGGCGGCTGCGGCAGCCAGGGTTCCATGCCGGGCATACGCGTGCGCGCGCCCCACATGCTCCAGGGGTTGAAGCCGGAAATCACCACCCGCCCTTCCGGCACCAGCACGCGCTCGACCTCGCGCAGCACATTGTGCGGGTCCTGCGTGCATTCAAAGGCATGCGGCAGGATCAGCAGGTCCACGCTTTGGGATTCGAATGGCAGGGCCTCGGGTTCGGCCAGCACCACCCGCGACTGCCAGTCAGCCACGCTTTCCGCCGACGGGGTTTCAGTGCCCACATAGCCCTTGAAAGGCATGCGGTTGGCGCGCAGCAGATTCATGTCGGCCAGGCCGACCTGCCAGGCATAATAGCCAAACACATCCGCGACAGCCGCGTCGAACTGGGCTCGTTCCCAGGCCAGGGCGTACTGCCCCGGTGGCGTCTGGAACCATTCGGCCAGTTCTACAATCGGCGGAGTTTCTTCTGCCACGTTCTATTCCTTCGAATCTCATGCAAGCCTTGACCGCCCCCGCAGGCGGCCGCGAGCAACATGCCGCGGTCTTGCCTCTACCCGCCTTTACCGACAACTACATCTGGGCCATCGTCCGTGGCGAAAACGCCGCCGTGGTGGACCCGGGCGAAGCGGGCCCGGTATTGCAATGGCTGGAGCAGGAAGGCTTGAGGCTGCGCGCCATTCTACTCACGCACCATCATGGCGACCATGTGGGCGGCGTGCTTGAATTGTCACGCATGGCGGACCTTACCGTATACGGACCCGCCCGTGAACGCCTGCCGCGCTGCGATGTCGCGCTGACCGAAGGCGACCGCGTGGCGCTGCCCGAACTGGACCTGGACCTGCGCGTGCTGGATGTGCCGGGGCACACCGCCGGGCACATCGCTTACACCGGCCGGGCGGCCGGAATAGAACCGGTTCTGTTCTGTGGCGACACGCTGTTTGCCGGGGGCTGTGGTCGGCTTTTCGAGGGAACTCCCGCGCAAATGCATGATTCCTTGGAAAAATTTTCCGTTTTACCGCCAGATACACAGGTTTTTTGCGCGCACGAGTACACTCTAGCGAACTTGCGCTGGGCATTGGCTGTGGATCCCGCCAATCGCACCCTGCTTCAGTGGTATCAGCGAGCCCAGCAATTACGAGCAGAAGGACTTCCCACGCTTCCGTCGACGATCGGCCAGGAACGCGCGACGAACCCGTTTCTGCGTACGCAGCAAGTCGACGTCATCCGTGCCGCAGCCAGCTGGGCCGGACACAATCAACCTACGCCGGTAGAGGTCTTTGCCTCCCTGCGTGAATGGAAGAACGATTTCAAGTGACCGCCTGATGAATCTATCCCGACTCCTTCTGCCGCTCATGGTGGCAGTCCTCGCCGGTTGCGCAGGAACCAAAGCCCCCGACAAAAACCTCACCACCAATTCCCAAGGGCGTTACATCGCCCGGGATACGTCCCGAACGGTTGACCTGACCAACCCGCCGAGCGACGCCTGGGACCGCATCCGCCGCGGTTTCGCCATTCCCAACCTGAACACCGAGCTCTCGCAGCAGTGGACCGAGTACTACGCGTCCCACCCCGAGTCCGTTCAGCGCATGGCCGAACGCGCGGGCAAGTACCTGTACTTCATCGTCGACGAAATCAACCGCCGCGGCCTGCCCACGGAACTGGCGCTGCTGCCCTTTGTGGAAAGCGCCTACAACCCCACCGCCCTGTCGCGCGCCCAGGCTTCCGGCCTGTGGCAGTTCGTGCCGGCCACCGGCCAGCATTTCAACTTGAAGCAGGACTGGTGGCGCGACGAACGCCGCGACCCCATCGCGTCGACCAACGCCGCGCTGGACTATCTGGAAAAGCTGTTTGAAATGCAGGGCGACTGGTACCTGGCGCTGGCATCCTACAACTGGGGCGAAGGCTCGGTGCAGCGCGCCATGGCCAAGAACGAAGCGGCTGGCCAGAACACGGACTACCTGTCCCTGAACATGCCCAGCGAAACCCGCAACTACGTGCCCAAGCTGCAGGCCATCAAGAACATCATCGCCGACCCGCAACGCTACGCGGTGTCGCTGCCCCCCGTGGGCAACACGCCCTACTTCGTGACGGTGCAGAAGAACAGCGACATCGACGTTGAAATCGCCGCCAAGCTGGCCGAAATGCCGCTGGACGAATTCAAGGCGCTGAACCCGTCGTTCAACCGCCCGGTCATCCGTGGCGACCACGGCCCGACCCTGCTGCTGCCGGCCGACCGCGTCGAAATCTTCAACGCCAACCTCACGAACTACAAGGGCGACCTGAGCGCCTGGAAGATCTATCACTCGCGCCGTGGGGAATCCTATGCCTCGATCGCGAAGCGCTTTGGCGTAACGCTGGCCGAGCTGCGCGAAACCAACGACATCAGCTCACGCCAGAAGTCCGCGTCGGGCCAGGCGCTGCTGGTACCCGGCGAACCCGGCAACGGTGGCGTGCAACTGGCGTCGCTGGCAGCGCCAGTGGGCGCGCTGGAGCAGGCGCCGTCCGACAACAAGGCAGCCGCCCCGCGTGGCCGCGCCGCGCCGGCCCCCGCCGCCCGCGTCGCCAGCGCACGCCCCAATGTGCGCACCCACAAGGTGCGTCAGGGCGACACGCTGTTCTCATTGGCCAAGCAATACGGCACTTCGGTCAGCACCCTGCGCGCCTTGAACAACATCAAGGGCAGCGCCCTGAAGATCGGCACGCCTTTGCGTGTGCCGGGCACCAACGCCCGCGGCTGATATTCGCCGCTCGTCAACACAGAACGGCGCCCCCAGTGGGGCGCCGTTTTTACACGTACGCGGAAGCCGCCAAACTCCTTAAAATGGGCGGTCTTTCTGCAGGAAAAAAACTAAAGGAACCATCATGGGCTTTCTCGCCGGCAAGCGCATTCTCGTTACGGGAGTGCTTTCAAACCGATCCATCGCCTACGGCATCGCGCGCGCCTGCCACCAGCAAGGCGCCGAACTGGCGTTCACCTACGTGGGCGACCGCTTCAAGGATCGCGTGGTCGAATTCGCTGCTGAATTCGGCAGCAAGATCGTGCTGCCCTGCGATGTGGCCGAAGACAGCCAGATTGAAGGCGCGTTCACCGAGCTGGCCCAACATTGGGACGGCCTGGACGGCCTGGTGCATTCCATCGGCTTCGCCCCCCGCGAAGCCATCGCCGGCAATTTCCTTGACGGCTTGTCGCGCGAAGGCTTCCGCATCGCCCACGACATTTCGGCTTACAGCTTCGCCGCCATGGCCAAGGCCGCGCTGCCGCTGATGGAAGGCCGCAATGGCTCGGTGCTGACCCTGACCTACCTGGGTGCCGAACGCGTGGTTCCCAACTACAACACCATGGGTTTGGCCAAGGCGTCGCTGGAAGCCAGCGTGCGGTACCTGGCCACGGCGCTTGGCCCGCGCGGCATTCGCGCCAACGGCATTTCGGCCGGCCCCATCAAGACGCTGGCCGCAAGCGGCATCAAGGACTTCTCGTCCATCCTGAAGTTCGTGGAATCGCAGGCGCCGCTGCGCCGCAACGTCACCATTGACGACGTAGGCAACGTGGCGGCGTTCATGCTGTCGGACCTGGCCGCCGGCGTCACCGGCGAAATCACCCATGTGGACGCCGGCTTCTCGACCGTCGTTCCGGGCATGGAAGACTGATTCTTGCCTTGGGCGGGGCGGCTTCCCCCGCCCCACGGCCGGTTCAAGCCGGCCGCGCCACCAGCGTGGACACCTGCACGTCCACGGCCGTCATCAACTTGTGGATCGGGCATTTCTCTGCCACCTTCAGCAGCTCGTCGATCTGGGCGTCCGACAGTTCACCGTGCAACGTCAGTTGGGCGGTAAGGCGGTACACGCCCTTGCGCTCTTCGCTAGCATCGCGCACCACCTCCACATCCACCGACGTCAGGGGCAACCCCTTGCGCTGTGCGTAGACCATCAGCGTCATTGCCTTGCAACCGCCCAGCGCCGTATCGAAATAATCATGCGGATCCGGGCCCTCGCCTTGCGGGTGCGGCATTGCCAGCGGCAAGTCGTGGCCCTCGGCCGTAGCGGTGAATTGCAATGTATTGGGCGCATTCTGGTGGACGCGGATGCTCATGAATTCGATCTCCTGGGTTCGGCATCCGTTGCGGACGCCGCAAGGCCAATTTGTAGCATCCGCCGATGTCACCGACACCTGACGGCAGGCTGAACTTATTTTTGCGCCGTCGGTCGGATATCCCTATCCGCAATTCACGAACTGACTTAGGGGGACGCATGAGCGCCAGACAACTTCTTGATCAATTGCTGCAATCGGGCCAAGGCCTGCTTTCGGACGCCACCAACCGCGTGCAAGGCGCGACGGGCGGCGCTGGCGGCGGCAAGGCTTCGTTCCTGACCGGTCTGGGCGGCGGTGCGCTGGGCGCGGGCGCGTTGGGCCTGTTAATGGGCAGCAAGAAGGCACGCAAGATCGGCGGCAAAGTCGCCATGTATGGCGGCATGGCCGCGCTGGGCGCGCTGGCCTATCGCGCTTATGGCGACTGGCAGCGCAACCAGGCCGGTGGCGCACAAGCCGCGCCCCCTCAAACCCTGGACCGCCTGCCCGCGCCCGAGGCCGAGCAGCACAGCAACGCCGTCTTGACCGCCATGATCGGCGCGGCCAAGGCCGACGGCCACATCGGCCCCGAAGAACGCGGCCTGCTCGAAACCGAATTGGCCAAGCTGTCATCCGATCCCCAAGACCGCCAGTGGCTGGAAACGGAATTGTCGCGGCCGCTGGACCCTGCGTCGGTGGCCCAGTCCGCCAAGACGCCCGAAATGGCCGCTGAAATGTATCTGGCCAGCCTGCTCGTCGTGGACGAGGAAAGCTATATGGAACGCGCCTACCTGGACGAACTCGCGCGTCAGCTCAAGCTGGAACCCGGCTTGAAGGAAAAGCTGGAACAGCACGCCAAGAGCGCGGTCGCCTGAACGGCTGAGAAGGCGTCGGCGCGGCGCCGACGCCATCAAACCCCACGATCTTTCAATCCGCGCGCAGACCGATGGATTCCGTCAACGCCGTATAGCGGTCGATGTCGGCGTTGATCATCGACTGGAACTCTTTCGGTGTGCTGCTGGCGGGCGTAAAACCTTGCTCGCGCAGCGCGGCTTGCGTCTCGGGCCGCCGCACGATCTTCGTCACGGCGGCGTTCAGCTTGTCGACCACCGCTCGCGGCGTGGCCGCTGGCGCCAGCAAACCATGCCACTGGTCCAGCGCGTAGCCCGCAATGCCCGCTTCGGCAACCGTGGGCACGGTGGGCATCAGCGGCGAACGTGCCGGCGACGTCACCGCCAACGCGCGCAGCTTGCCGGCGGCAATCAGCGGCGCCGCGCTGGACGCCGTCACGATACCCATCGCCACCTGACCGGCCGTCACATCTTTCAGCGCAGGGCCACATCCCTTGTAGGGCACTTGCTGCAACACGGCGCCGCTGGATCGCGCCAGCATTTCCCCAGCCAGGTGTTGCGGCGTGCCGTTGCCGCACGACGCGAATGGCAAGGGCTTGCCCGGCACGGCCACGGCCAGTGCATCGCCCAAGGTTTGCAGCGGTGATGCGGCCGGCACCACGAAGACGGACGGCACGAACGCCACGTTGATCACAGCGGCAAAATCCTGCTTGGGCGAAAAATCCAGGTTCCGATAGACCCCCGGATTGATGGCGAATGAACTGTTCACCATCAACACCGTATAGCCGTCTGGCGGCGCTTCGGCCACGGCGCGCGCGCCGATATTGCCGCTTGCGCCGGGCCGGTTCTCGACGATCACCGGCTGGCCCAGCTCTTCCTGCAGACTGGCGCCAATGCGGCGCGCCAGCAGATCGGTGCCGCCGCCGGGCGGAAATGTCACCACGATCGTGATGGCGTGATCGGGGTAGGTGGCGTCGGTCGCCGCATCGCCCGACGGAGAATTACCGCAGGACGCCAGCGGAACCGCGCACAGCGCAAGGCAAAGTCGAAGCAGGTTTTTCATATCGGGCTCTCAGGCGTCCAGGCCAATGTCCAGCACCTTGGCGCTGTGGGTCAGCCAGCCGACGGCAATCTGGTCCACGCCGGTGGCGGCCACCTCGGCGGCGGTCTCGGGGGTGATGCGGCCCGAGGCTTCGGTAACCGCGCGGCCCCGGGCCATGTCGACGGCGCGCCGCAAGTCGTCCAGGCTCATGTTGTCCAGCAACACCACGTCCACGCCTAGCGACAGCGCCACTTCCAATTGCGCCAACGTGTCCACCTCCAACTCGATCTTGACCATGTGGCCCACGCCCGCTCGCGCACGCTGTACGGCGTTGGCCACGCCGCCCGCCAGTGCAATGTGGTTGTCTTTGATGAGCACGGCGTCATCCAGGCCGAAGCGATGGTTGCTGCCGCCGCCCACTCGCACCGCGTACTTCTGCACGGCGCGCAAGCCGGGCAGGGTCTTGCGGGTGCAGGTAACGCGCGCGCCGTAGCCCGAAATGGCCCGTGCAATCGACGCCGTGGCGCTGGCCACGCCGCTCAGGTGGCACAGGAAGTTCAGCGCCACCCGCTCCGCGGTCAGCATCGCCCGGGCGTTGCCATGCAAACGCGCAATCTCGGTCCCGGGCGACAGGTCGGCGCCGTCGCGTAGCGATGCGCTGAACTTGATTTGCGGATCCATGGTTTGAAAAGCCAGGCGCGCCATATCCAAACCGGCCAATACGCCCTCTTGGCGGGACACCAGGCGCGTTTCCGCGACGGCGTCGGCCGGCACGATGGCATCGGTGGTCAAGTCGCCAGCGCGGCCCAGGTCTTCAAGCAAGGCTGCTTGAACCAGCGGCAAGAGCATGACATCCGGCAGAGGCGGAACCGTCAGGCGAAAGGCATTCGAAGGCACTTCGGCATTAATGCTCATTTTGAGTATTTATGAGTTAAAAAAAGGCGCGCAGAGATTGCGCACTAGTTATGCTAAATACGAGCATAAGCCTTGTCAAGCGTCACAAGGTGCGGGACAAGGGCAATTTGCTGCCGGCAATGGCGCGTTCCAGCAGCACGTCGCGCCGGAAACGGAACAGCTTGGCAGGCCGGCCCGCCGTGCCCGTGGCCATCTCGCCGGTTTCTTCCACCAGTGCCTGCTGCTCGATCAGGCGACGGAAATTCTGCTTGTGCAGTGCCCTGCCCGCCAAGGCTTCGACCGCCAATTGCAGTTGCAGCAAGGTGAATTGAGCCGGCATCAATTCAAACACCACGGGGCGGTATTTGATCTTGGCGCGCAGGCGCGCGATGCCGGTCGCCAGAATGCGGCGGTGGTCGTGGCGCATCGGTTCACCGGGCAACACGGCCTTGCCGTCGCCATGACCTCGCCGTGCCGCCTCGGGCACTGCTCCGGCTTCGAACAAAAGCTCGTAGCGCTGCAACACCATGTCCTCGTTCCAGGCGGCGCCGTCCAGGCCGAAGGTAATGGCGGCACGCTGCTGGCGGCGCGTGCGCACGGCGGGGTCGGCGGTGGCCTCACACCATTGCGCCAACCACGGCACGATCAGATCCTCGACCAGCGCGGGCGCGCCGGCACGCCGGTCTTCCCACGGGAAATAACGGTACCAGTCCTGCCAGCCAACCTGTGCCACGCCGGTTTCGCCGGCTTCGCGCGTCAGGCCCAGATAGCTGACCGACATGACGCGCGCACCCGACTCGTCGGATCGATCGCCGTCGGCAAAGGTGTAGAGCTGTTCCACATAGCCCAGCGGATGATGCGTCTGCGTTTCCACCCAGGCGCGCAGGCCCGCCTGTAAAGAGCGATGCGATAGTTCAAACGGCCCGGCCGGCAAGGCGCTTGCGTCATCCGTGGTCAACACGCGCGGCTCGCCGTTGGTCACGGCCACCAGCACGGCGACGAGTTCGGTATGGACGGAGCGTTCGACGGATTCGGTCAAGGATAGATGTCGCGAAGGGGTGGGCAAAGGGGTGAGCAAGCGCATTGCACAGGCCTGGCCGCGTATCGGCGAGGAGCCGGAATTATAAGGTTCCGCTGCTGCAACAGCCCCTTGCAAACGTGACAGGCCAGATGGCTGCGAGCGCGCGCTCAAGGTCTAAGATAAACCGCAGGTACACAGGCGCGTCGCCATCCTGGGACGCCCGCAAGCGGAGCAAGAGCCATGTTGAAAACTGCCCCCGACCCCCAAGCCCCGGCCAACCCCAAGGCCGTTGACCCACGCCCGCCCACCGACCCGCGCAAAGGTACGGAAACGCTACCGATGCCGGATCAGAGCAAGCAAGTGGCAGGCATGCCACGCGACGGACGCGCCATTGCGCAACCTGGAGAACCCGGCGTCATCACGCCCGAGGACGATGTGCTGGATACGTCCTACGAGAACCGCAAAACCTGACGCCGCGCGACGAACGATGATGCGCGGGCCGCTTGACGCGGTTGGCGTGCGGGCCGGACCGGCAACGGTTCGGCCCGCTGCACTTGAACACGCGAAATAGGCGTTCGCCTATATCAGGCGAACGAGCCGGTTTCTACACTGCTACGCTTTCAAGGCCCTTTGGGCCGATGCCTTAGCGATATCTCCATGTTCAAGAACACCTTCCCGCGCATCGTCGCGGCATCTCTATTCGCCCTCCTTTTCCCCGCCAGCCAAGCCCTTGCAATGGGCATTCAGCCTGAAACGTCGGTTGTGCTCGTGCACGAAAATACCGGCGAAGGCACGATCGGCATCAAGAATACGGGTGACGAACCCGTGCTGCTGATCTCCATGATCGAACACATTGCCGAAGACCAAGAAAATTGGGTCATGGTGTCGCCGCCCGCTGCCGTGGTGGCTCCCGGCAAAACGCAGTTGGTGCGCTTTTTGCTCACCCACGACAAGCCGCTGGACGCGCAGCGCATGAAGCGCGCCATCTTCGAAGGCATTCCGCAAACCGGTGAACAGGGCAACAAGCTGCACCTGACCATCAGGCAGGATCTTCCGCTGATCGCGCTGCCCAAGAAGATCGCCAACGACAATGCGCCGTGGCGCTCGCTGCAGTGGACTGTGCAAGACGGCAAGCTGACGGTGCACAACCCCAGCCCCTACATCGTGCGCATGGACCAACGCGTCAATGTGCAGCCGTCGGATCAGGCGCTGATCCTGCCCAAGACGTACGTCTTGCCGGGTGAAACGCTGCAGCTGGTCGGCACAGAGGCCCCCCTGCAAGCCGGACAGTCAAGCGTTCGCCTGTATCCCGCCAGCGTCTACGGCTATCAAGTCTCGTCCTTCGACGCGCCGATCAAAAACTGACGGCATCACTGCCCCCGCGGGGCATCAACACGCTTGGCCATGCTCGCAAGACCCGGCAACTGGGTCTTGCGGGCGTTGCGCGCCGGCTCCACTCGTGGCTTTTCATGTTCTGCAACCGCTTACGCAATGCTCGCGGTGGCGCCTTCGTCGCCGCGAGCCTCCTGCTGTGCCTGCACGGGGCTGCCATCGCGCAACCCGGTGCAGGCGGGTTCGACCTTGAAACCCTGAAAAGCCGCGGCTTGAATCCGGCCATCGCATCGCACTTCAAGAACGGGCCACAATTCATGCCGGGCCAACACACCGTGCACGTGAGCGTCAACGGGCGCAACGTCGGGCGCGCCCTGGCCACATTCGATACCGACGGCAGACTCTGCCTGAGTTCGGAACTGCTGACCTTGGCCGAACTGAAGGTGCCTGAAGCGCAACGCAGCGACCCACAGGCCTGTCCTGACGCATTTCTTCAGGCCTGGCCCACCACCACCATCGCGCTACAGCCCGAACGCATGACCGTGGACATCGTCGCGCCTCCCGGCGCAATGGACCGAGCAGCCACCGCCACGACCTATCAATCGGGGGGACGCGCCGCCATCCTGAACTACGACGTACTGTCCAGCCAGACGCGCCATCTCGGCGGCAAGTCGACATATCTGCAGGCCTATACCGAACTGGGCCTGAACGCGAACGATTGGATCCTGCGCAGCAACAGCACCTATTCCAATAACGGCGGGAAGTCGACGTGGAACCACGTCGATGCTTACGCCCAGCGTACATTGCCCTCTTGGCACACCACCTTTCAGGCGGGGCAAATCAATCTGCGCGGTTCGCTGTTTGCCGGCGTTCCCGTCAACGGCATGCAACTGTTTCCGGAAACCGCATTACAAAGTAGCGAACAGGAAGGCCCGCCCATCACCGGCATCGCCCACACACAGGCCCGAGTCGAAGTCTCGCAGAACGGCATTCCACTGGCGTCCGCCATCGTGCCCCCAGGCCCGTTCACCATGACCGATGTACTGCCCCGCTCATTGACGCAAGACCTCAAGGTTGTGATCCACGAGACCTCGGGCGAAGAGCGTGTGTTCTACGTGCCCGCGGCCGCGTTGCAGGTAGACCGTGTTGGCGCGCCCACTGGATTCACCGGCGGTTTGGGCACGCTGCGCCAAACGGATGCGGGAGGTGGCGGCTCCATGCCGGTCGCGGCGGCCGAATACGGCATCGCGTTGGGCAGGCGCGCCAACATCGCGGCCGGACTATTGCTGACCCAGGACTATCGGTCGCTCGGCGCCCGCTCGGATATGGCTCTGCCCGGCAGCATCCAGGCCGGCGTACAAAGCACTTTCTCGCAAAATTCGCGCACCGGGCGTAGCGGCTCGCAGCACATCGTGTCGGTCTCGGGGCAAGTGCTGCCGGGCGTGTCTTCGAACCTCTCGCTCTTGCGGCGCACCGACGGCTACAGCGAGGTGTTGGACAGCGCCAACAGGCCGACTAGCGGTACGCAGTGGTATCCGCATCTTCGCGAAGACCGTATCAAGCAACAGATCAGCGCAGGGTTGGGCTGGAGCGGATCCACGCTGGGCGGCTTCAATATGAACGTCAGCGAATCCCTGAGTACCCGCGGAAATTCATCGCGTCGCGGCATTTTCAGCTGGGGCAAGAGCTTCGGTCGGGCCAGCGTGTCGCTGTCTTTCGAACGCGACATGGGTTCCAGCCACCGCAATCAGGGCAGCCTCATGTATCTGAACCTGAGCTTGCCCTTGGGCAAGCAAAGGGTCAGCGCGTCGATGCAACGCCAGGACAGCGGCACAAGCTATGGCGTCAATACTGGCGCATCAATCAACGAGCGAAGCAGCTACACCCTCGCGGCCACCACCAGTTCTCACGGCCAGACCAGCTATTCCGGTTCGGTCGGTGTCAATTCGGCCTATACGCATCTGAACCTGGCGGCCAGCAGTTTCAAGGGCGGGTACAGCCATTCCGCACGCATGCGCGGTGGGCTGGTCGGGCACGCACATGGCTTGAGCTTTTCGCCCTACCGGGTGCAGGACACGTTCGCCATCGCATCGGTGGGTGGTCTGTCCGGCATACGCTTGAGCACGCCGGCGGGCAGTGTGTGGACCGACCTCTGGGGCCGGGCCGTCATCCCGTCGCTGCCTGCTTATCGTAACGGGCAGATCCAGGTCGCCACGACATCACTGGCGCGCAACGTGGACTTGATCAACGGCCGCTACAGCCTCGACCCGGCGCGCGGGTCGGTATCGGCCGTGGACTTCAAGGTGGTTACGGTTCGCCGTGCGTTGCTGACCGCCACCTACCCTGACGGCTCGCCGGTGTCCAAGGGCGCGGCCGTGCTGGATGCCAATGGCGTGTTCGTCACGCTGGTGGGCAGCGGCGGCCAGATCTTCCTGCCCGACATGCTGGCAGGGGCCACACCGTTCAGCGTGTCGCCCACGGAAGAAGCGTCGTGCACGCTCGAATTCGACATCGCCGACACACCCGACCTGAACGCGTTGTACGAGCGCACCCAGGCGACGTGCATCCCGTAGCCGCCCCATCCCGCTCATCGCAAAAGGAACCCATGACTCTCGCAAACTCTCGTCTCGTTCGATCGTGCCGGCCCGCGCTGGCGGTGGCAACGCTGCTCGTGACCGCCGCCTGGGCCACGCCCGCGGCGGCGCAAGCATCGCCCTTCCCGCCCATGATGCGCGGAGCAGCCGCGGCGCCGATAGCGGGCTGCATGATGTCATTCGGCCAAGCCACCGTCGACTACGGCAGTTTCACCGCCGGACAACTGACGTTGGACGGCAACCGGCGCTATCAGCTTGAGCCGCGTCTGGTGCCGTTGACCATCAACTGCCCTACTGCCCGCCCCATCGCACTGCGTCTGAACGCCACCGCAGGGCAACATGGCGCCACGAAATTCGCCAGCACCGGCGCGTTGCACATCGTCCTGAGTCACGTCCGGATCGACGGTGATGAAACCCGTCTGGTCAACCCAGACGCGCCTCATGGCGCCCAGCCCCGGATCTCCCTGCGGCCCGGCGACACGGTGATGTTGGAACATGGCCGTGCCGGACGCAGTCTTACCGCCCAGATTGCGTTGAACCCTGAAGTCGCCGATGCCGACGTTCGCGTCGCCGACCAGACGGTATGGTCGGCGACCTTGCAGCTTGAATTGGTGGACATGTAGCGCATGCCCGTTCACCATCCACGCGGTTGAATGCCGGCGCTTACAAAAGCCCGCACAGCTTGAACAGGCCGTTGTCCGTTGTGACCCCCAGCTTGCGATAGGCGGTGCCCTTTTGCGCGCTGATGGTTTTGGGGCTGCGGCCAAACTTGATCGCGATGTCGGAAATGGTCATCCCCGCGAGCAGGCAGCGAATCACTTCACGCTCGCGCCCAGACAACGATGCACCATCCAGCAGGCCGCTTGTCGAGGCGGACAAGGCAGGGTCGGCCGGCGTGTCTCGCGCCAAGGGCTCAATCTGCTCGGTGCTTGCGCCAGACAGCAGGTAAGTCATCTGGGGATCGCAGTAGGTACCGCCCGCCGCCACCTTGCGTAGCGCCAGCACGATTTCCTCTTCGCGCCCGCCCTTGCCCACAAAACCGTGCGCACCGGAACGCAGGGCCAACGCCACCGTGGCCGGATCGTAGAGCGCGGAGAACACCAGAATGCGCGCGTCGGGAAACTTGATGCGCAACATCTTGATCAGCGAAATGCCGTCGACTTCAGTCGGACCTAATGAGTAGTCGATCAACAGCACATCGACGGGTTGATCCACAAGCGTCCGGATCATGTCGCGGCTGGTCTCGAACTCGCCTATGACAAAGATGTCGCGGTTTTGCGACAGGTAGGCGGACATGCCAGCCCGCACCACCGGATGGTCATCCAGGATTGCGATGCGCAACGGATGAAAATTGGATGCTGACAATATGGAATTCCCCGGTAGAGCCCAGATTTTCCACTGTTTCTCGTTGAACGAAAAACCAACGTGGACAAATAGTAACGCAGCCGTTTACACAACCGTAATGAAGATTAGGCGCATGCCTATATCCTAAAAGTCATGCGTTTCCTAGAGTGATTCCTTTGTTCCACCAGAAACTGGATAGTCATGAATCACTCGGTACGCCCCCTGCCCGCTCTGCGATACCTCCTGGCCGCAAGCTTTTTGATCGCCGCCTCCGCCCAAGCCGCTCCCACCGCGGACCTGACAATCACCGGCCGCATCACCCCGCCGTCGTGCAACCTGTCGCTTGACGGCGGAGGCACCCTCGACTTCGGTGAGCACGCATTTAACTCACTCGTTTTCGACGGCACCAAACTTGACTCCAAAACAATTGGCCTGAACATCACGTGCGAGGGCAAGACGCGCGTCGGCCTGCACGTGGTAGACAACCGCGCCAGCAGCAAAGTTCTGAAAGCCTCGTTAAACGTCAATGCATGGGGGTCAAACAACGCCACCATCACCGACGCCTTCATCTTCGGCTTGGGTTCCGTTGCGGGACCCGACAGCACTCAAATTCCTATCGGCGGCTACATGTTCGGCTTCAAGGAAGGCGACGTCCAAGCCGACTTGAACAAAGCCACCGTCCTCTACAGCGCGGACAAACGCACCTGGCTCGCCGAGACCATACAGCGGCAGTTCATCAGCCCCAATTTCACCTACGCCTTCTTCGTGGGTTCGCCAGGTGCCGGTGCCACGCCTGCAGCAGTCGACTCGGTCACTGGCTCGCTTACCGTCACCCCGACGATCAACCGCGCCGCGGCTCTGCCGACCACCGAGGCCATTAACCTGAATGGCAGCGCCACGATCTCGCTGGTTTACCTGTAAGAAGGGTACCGCGGAGGGCGCGCTGTGGCGCACCCTCGCAATCGGGCAAGCCCTTGAAACAAGCGCAGCGTACGGCTGTGCGACCGTTGAAGGCCGCACAGCCTCGCTGCAATTGGGCAACGCCAGAACCAGCTCGTTCGCTGCCTCTCGAGGACGGCATTTGTTGACATCAGGAACGTTCATTATGAAAAATCAATTCTTCGTCGGCGTGGCGTTTGCCACGCTAGCTGCCGCATCGCACGCTGCCGGCAACAGCGATCTCAACGTGACAGGCAAGCTCACGCCGCCAGCATGCAACGCCCATTTTGGCGGCAACGCAACGCTCGACTTTGACTCCATCGTGTTCAACGCCTTGGACAACAATGGGACGAAACTGGGCAGCAAAGACACCGCTCTACAAATCAACTGCGGCGGCCCCACGCGCGTCAGTGTTGTCGCGCTGGATAACCGGGCAGGCTCGGGCATCACGATCCAGGAAGCCCCCAACCTGAACTGGCCGTACCAGAATGACGTGAATGGCCCCAAATATTCCTGGGGGCTGGGTTTTGCAGACGGCAAACAGATCAAGACAGGCGCATTGATTGCATTGATCACCCCGCAGACCACCACGGTCGACGGGGCGGTCCTGACCACAGCGGGAGTGCAGAAGATCCTGGCACGCCCCACAGGCAGTAATAGCTGGTCGGTTGCGTCATCGCATTACTCGCTCAACCTCAGCCCTGACTTTGAATACTCGTTCGGCCCGACAGGCGGACCCGCCGTACCGATTACGAACGCGCAGTTGGCGATCGGGCTCTCCCCCATGATCGGGCAACCATCAACCCTGCCCGCCGCGAACGAAATTCCGCTGGACGGTTCGATCACATTCACGTTGCGTTACCTGTAACCGCGATCCAACCTCACCCGCACGAACCTGCCCCCATTCGCTCACATGACGAAAACCCTGCCACGCCTTTGCGTCGGTCTGGCTCTGGCTGCGGCAAGCACCACGCATGCCGCCACTAACCAGGCCGATCTGGTCATCGGCGGCCAACTCACCCCGCCAGCCTGCAGCATGGGCTTTGGCGGGGCAAGCCCCGTCGACTTTGGCACCCTGCCCTTTCACAGTCTGAACCGCAATGGAACGCTGCTGCCTGAACAGCGTCCACGCCTGGAAATCGCGTGTGGCGGCCCCACGCGCGTCTCTTTCACGGTTCAGGAGAACCGTCCGGATACTGCCATCACGCGTCAGGAAGCCATCGCCAACGACATGCCATGGCCCTATCAAAATCCGCAGAACGGCACGCCTCACGCTTGGGGTTTGGGCCGTATCGACGATGTCAAGATCGGTGCCGTCGTGCTGCTGGTACGTCCCCACGCCACGGTGGTTGACGGCGTCCCGCCCTTCCAAAGTACGTCCATGGTCCTTTCCCGTCCACGCGGCAGCGCAAGCTGGCCTGTTCAGTCCGCCATAGACACCATCAACGTGAATCCGGCGGACGAATACTCGTTCGGCAAAGATGCCACCGCCATGCCCATCACGACAGTATCCGTCAGCTTGGCCGTGACACCCGTGTTGAACGGAACCACTGCCTTGCCGACGTCCAAGGAAATTCCACTGGATGGTTCGGTGACATTCACGTTGCGCTACCTGTAGCCTCGTGGCCCGTGGCCATACAAAAAGGCCCTCGACTTCATTGAAGTCGAGGGCCTTATCGTTTTCATCCCTACCGGATCGGTAGGGATTAGATGGTAATTACCATCAATGTTCTTGGCGGACAGAGGGTCACCCGCACATTCGTCGGCAACCCGCATGAGCCTTACGTTTAGCTTGTACGGGAAATCAAAAATACCCGCCGAAATACCTTCAGAGCATAAGGATAAGTGGGCCACTCACATCGCTACTATCCGCCCTTCGATTGGATAATGACCGCAATTCATTCTGGAGCGGTGTTGTGAGCGACATTAACGGCGCGTTGATCGCGGTGGGCGGAGTAATTTTCGGCGCTATAGCCACCAATTTTTTAGCTGAGGACTACCGCCGCCATCGAGACGGTACCGCGCTCGCAGCAGCAATCGCGGGCGAGCTTGCGGGACATTTCGGAGGGGCCGAAATGCTGAATCCCGCGCTTTGGACGCTTCGCCAAAAGGTAGAGGCGGGCGAACTTCCAAAGATGCCACCCCGCAACACCAGCGAGACGGTGCGCGATCTCATCTACGAGGCGAACGCAGGACGAATCGGCCTCCTGGGAACGGAACATGCTCGCGCGGTCGCTTACGCATATCAGAAGATCGCAGCGTTTCGCCAAGGCTTAAATGTCCTTGTTGACCACTGGAATGGGATGGACAACGAGGAGCGGCTCGGCCGCCTAAATTCCCTGCTCGTCATATTGGATGATGCCGCCGAAAAAGGGGCAGCGACGATTACTGGCCTGGAGGTCTACGCGTCTTCTGGCAACCTCAGAGGATGGCTGCGAACGTTCGCCCTATACCAAGTCGTGGCCACAAGGTTTCACGCGCGGCGTCAGAAGCCACCGACAGCCTTTTAATTTGACGAACCGGGCAACGGCGACGCCCGCGCCGCGCCAGGCGCCGCCGGCATGCACATATTGGCTAGGCTCGGCGGTCCAGAGGCGGGGCAGAAGAGGCGCGCACGTCTGAAACCAGCAGGCAAAAGCGGCGTTTCCAATATTTCGGGAGGGGCTGGGAAAAACCTAACCTTCCTAACCACACATAGCGAACAGCCCGGAGAACCTTTATTCATGCGGGTTTCCGGACTCTCGAAAAACCTAACCTTTTTCTAACCAAAGCCTAACCCGGTTAGGTTTCTATACCCTAACCTTTTAAAAAATAGATATCTATACAAATCAATGACTTACGGATTGGTTAGGATTTAGGTTAGGTGAGGTTAGGTTTTAACCCTAACCAATATTATTTATATAGATCAATGACTTAAATTATGTTTTCGCGCCCGGTTAGGAAGGTTAGGTTTTTCCCAGCCCCTCCCTCAATCTGCGAAAATTCCACGCTGGCCCCGTCAAAGACGCTCGGTCGCAGTCTCCTGTGCCTTGAACCGTCCCACACCTATCAATGTTTGGTAAAGACACAGCAAGCCGCCGGCCGCCTCATGTAGATTGTTTTGCGAATAGGGAATGAAGTTGGAAAAGCGATATCAAATCTTCGTCAGCAGCACCTTCCGCGATCTCGAACAAGAGCGACAGGAGGTGATGCATGCACTTTTGGAGCTGGACTGCATTCCTTCGGGAATGGAGCTATTCCCAGCCGCAGATGAGACGCAATGGAGTCTCATCCAACGGGTTATTGACGACTGCGATTACTACGTTCTGATCCTAGGGGGCAGGTACGGGTCAATCGGCCCGGAAGGCATCAGCTATACGGAGATGGAATATCGGTACGCCTTGTCGAAGAAAAAGCCGACGATTGCGTTTTTGCACCGGGACCCAGGAAAGATAATTGCGGACAACACCGAGGCCACAGCGGAAGGGAAGGCCAAGCTCCAGTCGTTCCGTGAATCCGTAGAGAAGAGGCTCTGCAAGCACTGGTCTAGTCCACAGGAACTCGGATCGGTCGTCAGCCGAAGCCTGATTCAACTAATCAAGTCCACTCCCGCCGTGGGGTGGGTTAGGGCTAATGAGTTGGCAGATCGAGAGGCCACCACTGAACTCCTTAAGTTGCGCCGACAAGTCGAAGAACTACAAAGCGAGCTTGACCGCGCTCGTACATCTGCCCCACGGGGATCAGAGGATCTAGCTCAGGGTGATGAATATCACCAAATTAAGTACGGGTTCCAGACCTACGATCGCCATTTCACCACCCAAAAATGGACCGCCCACTTTAGCGCCAGCTGGAATGAAATTTTTGCAGCTATCGCACCGTTAATGATCCACGAGGCGAGCGACGGAACATTAAGAAAGGCGCTAAACCTCTTCGTTCAACATAAGAACATGGAGCGCCTGGAAAAAACTAAGAAGTTTTCCGGACTCAAGCTGCAAGGGTTCGTGCTTCACCCGGACGACTTCCAAACAGTGAAAGTTCAGCTCCGTGCTCTTGGCCTAATTGCCAAGAACGACAAACCCAGAAGTGTTAAGGACGTCGACACTTATTGGACGCTCACCCCGTATGGAGACGAAGTGATGACCCGGTTGCGCGCCATACGTCGCCAAGAAGAAGACGAATCAACTATCAGCGACGAAGCAACGGCTGAAGACTAGGATTATTGACCCCGGCTACGTGTCGCAAAATTGCGTCGATCCTGCGTCGTTGTGCGTCATGTGGACATCGCGACCAGCGCCCCGCAGAGGCGCGCCAACCCTGGCGCCAAGGGGCGACGCATAGTCGAGTCTTTTCTTGCAGATTTAGCGCGCAGGCGCGGCGGGGGGAGAACTGCGCGCCAGACCTCGCAGCAGGCGAAATGCTGTATATTTATACAGTATTGCGAGACGCCCCATGGACTTCTTTGACCGACCACCACCCGCTCCCCTGCCTGCGGCCCGCATACGCGAGCTGTACGCCCGCAATCCCACCGCTGAGGCGTGCGCTATGGCGTGGGAGATTTGGCGCCTGCAGCGCGTCGTTGTGGCCCTTGAAGCGGGCTTGCGTAGCGCGGCCGGCCTGCGCCACCGTCAGGACATTCTTGACCGCATAGCGGAGCTGCAGGATTACCTGGTGGGAGAGCCGTGCTTGAATGAAGCGCACGCAGTAAAGCCAGGTGCGAAGCGCGGCGGGCAGCGCTAGAGCGCACGGCACAGACGAAAAAAAGCCCCGCATGCGGGGCTGATCGTCATCGAAAGCAGCGCCTTCAGATGAGGGGCGGACGAGTGCCGGCGTCGTCGTCGGTCTCGCCACCGACGACATAGGGCTTGAACTGCATTACCGGCACCCCAAGCCACGCATTCAATTCGGACAGTCTGGCTTGAAGTGGTGCAATCTCGTTGCGCGCGAACACCTGGGCAGCAGGCATCACAGCGCCAAATCCGCCCGTGTTGCCCGGCACGATGCCCATGAGCTGCGGTGGCACGCGGTGGGCCGCGAGCACATCGTCACGGGTGACCGCCTTGATGTTCAAGAATTCATCCTTCGCCGCCACCTCGCTGAGCGGAATAATCTGCATGCCGTCCTTTTTTCCGTTGGGTGAGTGGAGAAACAGATTGCGGAAGTTGCCCCGCCCTTTGGCGTTCTTCAGAGCCGTGCGGATGGAATCCACATCTTCCTGGCTGGCCCCGTCATCGGTGAAGTACATGATGAACCCGGCGTGACTACCGTTGTTGTAGTAGCGCCGCCGGAACAACGTGGCGCTCTCATTCAACCAGGCGCTTTGCAACGTGCTGAGATATTCGGGAAGCCCATAAACCTCCTGATTGATATCGGCCTCGCGCAAATGCCAGACACTGCCAGGTTCGAATGGATGCTCAATGCGCGAGTGCGGCACGAAGAAGTGGGTGCTAGGTTCCACACCTACGCGGGTGAATTTCGCCAGCGAATGACGCAAGCCAACCACCTTTCCCGTGCGACTAAGACGCCGCTCAATGAACGCGTTGCCAAAGGTCAGGAAATTAAGTGCAAGCTCCTTGACCGTGGCTGTGGGCAATAACGGATGCGGAATGTATGTGCTGGCCACAACGTTTGCCTTGAAGTAAATGGCGCTGCTGTGGTGCGTGCTGGCGCGGAAGGACTTGGCCAGGCCTTCAAAACTAACAGGCGGTTCATACCATCGCCCGTTGTCCAAGCACTCCAAGTAATCCAAAATGTCGCGCCGGTCCATGACGGGCACAGCGTCGTCAAACGAAAAGGTGTCCGCAGTCACTCGCGAAGCAACGCCGGCGCTGCGGGCCATTGGGGCGCCGTGATGATCGACAAGGGTACTCATGAATTGATCTCCAAGATTGTCCGGCCTGCGCTATCGCCCGCCAGGGATTCATAATCGAGCGAGTGCATGCACGCCCATGCAAGGTCCGCATGGCTCGTTTCTTTTGCGCGCCCGGCGGTATAGGTCACGGCGTTGCCGCTCGCGGTAACGGTCTTGCGGATAGCCATAAACGCGGCCGCGATATCGTTCATGCCCGCGTCAAACAGAAACCGGCCCGCGCGTATCAGCTCTTGCGCCTTGAGTACAAGACGTGTCTTCACTTCCGGGCTGTAGATGATCTTCCGCACGCGAGGAAAGAACTTTTTCACGAGCTGATAGACACCATGCCCCAGGCCTGTTGCGTCAATCGCAATGTCGACAACGTTGTATTGCTGCATGAGCTTCTTGATGCGGTCGGCCTGGTCCTCAAACTCTTCGCCGCGTAGCTGGTAACGCTCAAGGACGCGAAAGGGACCGCCCGGCTTCGTCGGCAAGGCCATGACGACAAGGCCAGCCGAGTCGCCGGATAGCGAAGGGTCGTAGCCAATGGAGACGGGATGCAGGCCATAACGCCGCAACCCAAACCAATTCACATCCGTCCAATCAACCATGGCATCGACCATGCACGATTGCATGACCTTCAACGGGAACACACTGGCCGTATCGTCAATGAACTCGCACATGAGCAGGTTGGCGAATTCATCTGGGCTGTATTCAAGCCTCAGCTCGTCGATGTCGAAGAGGTTGCAGCCCCCTGCCTCCGCGTCCAGGATGGTGACGATCTGCCGCCACTTCCGATCTGCTGCAAGCATGCCGTCCTTCAAGGTGGCATGGCCGACATCGATGGGCGCGCGCTCGGCTTTCGGACGGCGCTGGTTGAACTGGTCGCCGTTCCAGAGCTTGAAAGCCTCATGTGACATTGAGGACGGCGTACTGAAATACGTCTTGCGGTATTGCTTATGCAGCGCCATCGCGCTGGCGACCTTATTCAGCTCAGTGAAGCGGGGCACCCAAAAATATTCATCGAAATAGAAGTTGCCATGGTGGCCCTGGGCGGTGCGAGCGTTCGTGCCTAGAAATATGAGCTGTGCGCCATTTGGCAAAACGATGGGGTCGCCCTTCAAGTCTACGTCTGCATGCTCACGCGCGAAGGCAATGATGTACTGCTTGAAGACATGCGCCTGGGCCTTCGATGCAGACAGGAAAATTTGATTGCGCCCGGTGGCGATGGCGTCAAGCAAGGCTTCGCGGGCGAAGTACCAGGTCGCGCCAATCTGTCGGCTCTTCAGGATCATGCGGGTGCGTTGATCCGCGTTGCGGTGCCAGACCTTCTGGTAGCCAAAGATCTCGCGCTCGAAGGCCTGCAACAGCTTGGCCGCCTGTTCTTCGCTAATGGCGTTTCGCTCGGCCTTTTTCTTCGGGCTTGCGTTGCGGCGTTCGATATTCGGATTCAGATCCGATTCCCTGCCGCCGCTTTCATACCGGCGCACGCGCGTGGTGCGCTCAAGCTGGCGGCCTAGAAGGTCGATCTCTTTGAAGTCGATGCCTTCCTTGCGGTCCTTAGCGATCAGCGTGGCGAGCCTGGTTTCGAGGCTGCTTTCGATCTTCTGCGCTGCGGTCGCCTCGTCCCATTTATCGCGCGTCTTCCAGCTATGAACCGTCGTGCGCTTCTCACCCAGCTCACGGGCGATAGATGACACGCGCCACCCCATCCAGTAGAGATGTCGCGCGCGGCGGCGAGGGTCGAAAGGTTCCGTGATTTGCAACATGGTGGCCATGCTGCCGGGAATCTTCGCGCGCGCGTGAGAAGGGGTGTTGTCGCTGCGCGATGCACATCCTTACATCGTGGCGCGCACCCGGCACAGCGGCCAACATGGCAACACTGAAAGACCGCCACCACGCACATCAACCACTCAGCGAGATACCCGCCATGAGCAAGAAGTTTTTCCGCATTGCCCAGGAAGGCCAGACTACCGATGGCCGCGTCATCGAACGAAAATGGCTGCACGAAATCGCAGAGACCTACGACCCGAAGAAGTATGGCGCTCGCATCAATCTCGAACACATCCGGGGCCTGCTGCCGGACAGCCCTTTCAAGGCGTATGGCGACGTCTTGGCGGTCAAGGTGGAAGACAACGCCGAGGGCAAGGCGGAATTGTTCGCCCAGCTCGACCCAACCCCGGAACTGATCGCGTTCAACAAAGCGCGTCAGAAGGTCTACACGTCCATTGAAATTGATCCCGACTTCGCGGGAACGGGCAAGTGTGGACTGATGGGCCTGGCCGTTACGGACTCGCCCGCTAGCCTGGGCACCGACTATCTGGCTTTCTGCGCCGGCATCAAAGACCCGGCCAGCAGCCCGCTGGCACATAAGAAGCAGAAGCCCACCAACCTGTTCACCACCGCTGAGCTGGTGGCGCTGGACTTCAGCGCTGAGACGGCTGAAGAACCCGACGAATCCACGAAGACCTTTTTCGGAAACCTGGGCAAGCTATTCAGCTTCTTGAACGGCCAGCAGGTTCCGGCGACGAAGCCCGAACAGACGGCCAGCCTGCCGGCGGGCATGAGCGAATTTTCCGCCGAACTGCGCAAAAACCTGGAAACGTTCGCCACAGCCAAGGACGCCGAAATCAAAGCGGTGCGGGACGACTTGGCGACCTTCAAGAAGAGCGCCGTTTCGCGTGAAGAATTCGATGCGCTGCGCAAGGAACTCGACTCTACCGACCGCAACCACAACAAGCGCCCGACCGCGACCGGCGGTAGTGGTGAAGTCGAAACCGACTGCTAAGCCCAAATTCCCAATTCAGGAGCAACACCCATGCGTAACGAAACCCGCAAGCAGTTTGACAAGTACCGGGCGCGCGTCGCCCAATTGAACGGCGTATCCGACACGTCGGCGTCCTTCTCCGTTGATCCTTCCATCCAACAGACGATGGAGCAGAAAATTCAGGAAAGCTCTGCCTTCCTGACCTCCATCAACATGCCCATCGTCGTGGATCAGATCGGCGAGAAAATCGGCCTGGGCGTCTCCGGCCCCTCGGCCAGCCGCACCGACACAACGACGAAGAGCCGCGAAACGCGCGACATCACCGCCTTCGATCCGAACGGCTACCAGTGCGTCAAGACCAACTTCGATACGCACCTGAAATACGCCAAGCTCGACGCCTGGGCGCGGCACAAGGCCTTTCAGAACATGGTCCGTGACGCCGTGCTGAAGCGCCAAGCCCTGGATCGCATCATGGTGGGCTGGAATGGTACGCACGCCGCCGCTGACACCAGCTTGGCGCAATACCCGCTGCTGCAGGACGTCAACAAGGGATGGCTGCAAAAGATGCGCGAGCGCGCTGCGTCCCGCGTGATTAGCGAAGGCGCCGCATCGGGCAGCAAGGTCCGGATCGGCAAGGGCGGTGACTTCGCCAACATCGACGCCGCCGTTTTTGATCTGGTCACCGCGCTGGACCCGTGGTTTCAAGACGACACCGAGCTGGTCGCAATCGTCGGGCGCGGCCTGCTGCACGACAAGTATTTCCCGCTCGTCAACAACAGCGAGGCCGCCACCGAAAAGGTCGCCACCGACATCATCATGAGCCAGAAGCGTGTCGGCGGTCAGCGCGCTGTCACCGTGCCGTTCTTCCCGGCCGGCACCGTGATGCTCACACGCCTGGACAACCTGTCCATCTATGTGCAGGAAGGAAGCCGCCGCCGCCACATCAAGGAAGCGCCGGAGCGCGATCGCGTCGAATTCTACGAGTCGTCCAACGAAGACTATGCGCTGGAAGACTACGGTTGCTGCGCGCTGCTGGAAAACCTCCAGTTGCTGGACGCGGAAGGCAACCCCATCGGTGAAGGTGGCGAATAATGGCCGGCCTGGTCAAACGGCATCAGATGCGTGTGGCGGCGGCGCTCGCCGCTGCGGCGCGGCCGGCCGATGCCCCCGCCCCGACTTCCGGCCCCTATGAACTGATGATGCATGCGTTGGTGAACGACCGACGGACGCTCAAGTCGGTGCAGTCCATCGAACGCAAGATCGAACTCAAGCGCGAGATGCTGGGCAAGTACCGCGACTATGTGCAGGGCGTGCTGGGCGTTGACAAGGGCGGCCAGGACGATGTGATTGTCACGGTGATGGTGTGGCTGCTGGACACGCTGCAATTTCGTCCGGCGCTGGATATCGGTGCCTACGTGCTGCGTCACGACATCAAGCTGCCTGCGCACTACAACCGCGACGTTGCAACGCTGCTGCTGGATGAAGTCACGGATGCTGTCTTGGGCGGCCGAATGGCGCCAGACGAGCGCCTGTTCGATGAGCTGCTGACGCTCCAAGTGCTCACCGATGACCATGACGCGCCCGACCAAGCCCGCGCCAAGCTTCACCGCGTGATGGGTGAAACCCTCACGCACCTGGCGGGCGACCTGGCCGACGACGACGCCCGCCGCATGGCTGCCGCCGCGCTGCAGCACCTGAACCGCGCCAAGCAGCTCGACGCGGCGGTTGGCGTGGTCAAGCTCATCGAAAAGCTGGAACGCAAGATCAAGAAAGCCGAAGGCGGCGCGCCGTCCCAGGCCGGCGAGGAAGGCCAGCCGCCGACCGCGCCCGCCCGGGGGGAAGATGCGCCGCCCCAGGCATAACCGAGTGCCCCCAACGCACACGGCGGCGCGGGGCTGAAGGTGGGCATTGCCCGACCGGACGCCCCGCCCACCGCCGATCACTGACACGCAGAGATGAGCTTCGTCGCCACCACCCCCAAGCCTGCCAATGAGAGCACCATCGAGAACGATGGTTTCTGGCCTGACGTCAGCCCGTCTGACGCGCGCGCCGCTATGCGTCTGGACGACGGAACCGTGACAGCGGTTCGGCTGCGTCAAGCGCTAGTCACCGCGATTCTCGAAGTGGGCCGAGACCTGGTGGACTGGACCGAGGCACGCCGAGCCGAGGGGTATACGACGCTTGGCGACGTGCCAAGCCGTACGGTCATCGATGGCAAGTCAATGCTGCTGCACAGCTACATGCAAGCCGTCTACTGCTACGCCAAGGCCTCGCTTATCGAGCGCATGCCGGACTACGACGTATCGGCCGCAGGGCAGCGCAAGCAGGAAGCGTTGTCCGATGCGCCGGCTGATCTGCGGCGTGACGCACTGTGGGCAATTTCGCTCATCAAGGGCCGCTCGCGCAGCACGGTGGAGCTTATCTGATGCAAGTGCGCGCGCTCCAAGGTGACACCGTGGACGCCCTGTGCTGGCGGCATCTGGGCACCACGCGCGACGTGGTGGAACAAACCTACGAACTCAATCCCGGCCTGGCCGACCTGGGCGCGGTGCTGCCGCATGGCCAGGTCGTGACGCTGCCGGACACCCCCCCTCAACCATCGGCGGCGCCTGCCGTCAAACTTTGGGACTGATCCAATGGCCGAACCATCGACCGTATCGGGCGCCGTGGCCACCACGCTGGTATCTGGCGCGGCCCTGTCGCAAATTTTGCCCCTCATCGATGCCAACGCCGCCTTTGGCGCGGTCATGGGCGCGGCGCTGGTCGCAAGCACGAAGAAAGACCTCACCGCGTGGAAGCGCTTTGCGTCATTCCTCGTGTCCGGGTTGTGCGGCTACGGCGGGGCGGGTGAGATCGTGGCCCGCGAGCTGGCAAAGGAAACCTTTCTGCCCGCCTTGATCGGTGCCGTCGTCATCGTGCCGCTGGCGTTGAAGCTGCTGGCCAAGGCTCCGGACTTTGACCTAAGCGGCATTTTCCGCGCCTTTGGGGAAAAGAAATGACCGACCTGCACCACACCCCTTCCCTGTCCGCCATAGCCGTTGCCTGCGCCGTCCTGTATGCCCTGACGGCCGGCCGCTTCCTCTGGTATCGGCCCAATGGTGCGCGCCATCGCCGCGCCCTGTCTTGCTTGGCAAGTGTCCTGATTGCGGCCCTTTTGTGCCGCGCGGTAGAAATCCTGCTTCTGCGCTCCCCCGCAAGCGCTTCAGAGCTAGTCATTGCCTGCCTGCTTTGTGCATGCGCCTGGAGCGTGCGCGGCAACCTCGCAGCGCTCGCGCGGGGGGATTCCGATGTCTGACATCTTGCGCAAAGGTGACATTGGCCAGGCCGTGGCCGACCTTCAAGCCGATCTCCGCCGCGCCGGCTATGCCGTGGCGCGCACGTCGATCTATGACGACGGCACACGCGATGCGGTAGTAACGCTTCAAGCGGCCGCCGGCCTGGTCGTGGATGGCGTGTACGGCCCGAAGAGCCGCGCCGCGCTCGCAAACTTCGACGTTTCCCGCATGCTGCGCGAATCCGACCTGATCGCGGCCGCTGAGCGCCTGGGCGTATCCCTGGCCAGCATCAAGGCAGTCAACGAGGTGGAATCTCGCGGGCGCGGCTTTCTGGCCGATGGGCGGCCGGTCATCCTGTTTGAGCGTCATGTCTTTTGGCGGCAGCTCGCTGCCCACGGCGTGGACCCGACCCGGCACACCGAGCGCCCGGCAATCCTGAACCGTCAGCGCGGCGGCTACGCGGGCGGAGCAGCCGAGTATGTTCGGCTGGCCAGCGCCATGCAGATACATGCGGCGGCCGCTCAAGAATCGGCAAGTTGGGGAGCGTTCCAAGTAATGGGTTATCACTGGAATGCGCTGGGCTTCGCAGATATCGAGTCCTTTGTTGCGACCCAGCACCGCAGCGAAGGCGATCAACTGGCCACCTTCACCGCCTTCGTGCTGGCCGACACGGCGCTACACCGCGCATTAAAGGCAAGGAAATGGGCGCAGTTTGCCCGTCTCTATAACGGTCCTGCATACGCGGAAAACCTGTACGACACAAAGCTTGCCCGCGCCTATGCGCGCTTCGCGGGCGAGACGCTGGATGCGGCAACATGAGCGCCATTCTCCGAACCCTGACGCCCTACGCCATCTCCCTGGTGCTGGCCGCGCTTTTATGGTTTCAGCGCGGCCAGATCGAGAGTCAGGACATTGCCCTCAAGGCTTACGGCGAAACCCTCCAGAATCAGGCAAACGAGCTGGCAAGCCTGGCAGACCGGATCACGGGCCAGCGCTTAGACCTGATGCAGTTGGAGCGCACCCAAGACGAGTTTCGCAACGCGCTAGACCTGCGCACGTTCGACATCGAAAGGCTGAAAAATGAAAATCCGGAAGTTCGCAGTTGGGCTGATTCTCTGCTGCCTGATCCTATTGCAAGGCTGCGCGAACGTCCCGCCATCACCGGGGCCGCGGCTTACGCTGAATACCTGCGCACCCGTGACGCCGTGCACCCTGCCGGCGGCAGCGCCCCGCACTGACGGGGACTTGAATCTACAGATTGACCGCGTTGAGGCCGCCTGGGCGATCTGCGCGGCAAAGGTAGACAGCATCATCAAATGTCAGAGCGAGGCGGGCCATGCGCAAAGCCAATGAACTGCGTGAGTACCTGACTAGGCACAACCGCTTTTTGAGCGAAAACCCCGACCGGCTGCATGTATTCGTTGAGCAGGGAAGCGTTGTTAGCACCGCAAGCCGAAACCTGTCGCACGAATACCGATTCACCCTCACCATCGTGGTGACGGACTACGCCGGTCCCACCGATGCCATCATGCTTCCCTTGCTGGCCTGGATTCGGATCAAGCAGCCCGAGTTGCTGGCAAACAAGGATCGACGTGAAAACGCAATCAGCTTTGACGTGGAACTGCTGAATCACGACACGGCCGACGTAGAAATAAAACTGCCCCTAACAGAGCGCGTCGTCGTTAGGACGTCACCCGACGGCGGCGCACTCGTGGTCGAGCATGTGGACGAACCGGCCGACCCGGAAACACCCACCGAACTGGAAGAGATGGAGATCACGATTCCAGGCACCGATCCGATCACAGTCCACGTTCCCGCCTGGCCTCATCCGTATGAGTGACGACTTCAGCGACGTGCAGGCGTGGGCGGCGGCGCTAATGGCCCAGCTCCGACCGGCAGAACGCCGTCGCGTTAACCGTGCGGTCGCGGTGGAGCTTCGCCGTAGCGAAAGCTTGCGCATCGCCACCCAGCAGAACCCGGACGGCACGCCATACGCACCGCGCACCGCCAAGAAGAATCTGCGCAGCAAGGTCGGTGGCATTCGTCGCCGGATGTTCAGCCGGTTGCGCACCGCGCGTTACCTTCGCGTGCAGGCCACCGACACCGAAGCCATCGTTGGGTATACCGGCTCAATCGCGCGCATCGCGCTCGTTCACCAGGAAGGCCGCACCGACCAGCCCGCACCTGGTCAAAAGGCCGTCCGTTATCCGCGCCGCAAGCTGTTGGGATTTACGCGGCAAGAGCGTGAGGCAGTCCTAGACACCTTAGCGCGACACCTGGCAGGACATCAGCTGTAGAACGGCCATATACAAAGCGCGTTCCGTGCGCGCGCGAGGGCAGACCGGCAACATGACCGGTATGAACAGCGCCGCCGAACTATTCCGCCTCATCTCAAACTTGATCCGCATTGGCACGGTCTTTGCCGTTGACCTGAGCGTCCGGCCGGCGAAGGTCCGAGTTGCCTCCGGAGATCTTGAAACCACCTGGTTACCGTGGCTAGAGCTTCGCGCAGGCAAGACACGAACCTGGAATCCGCCGACCGAGGGGGAGCAAGTTATTGTCTTTTGCCCGGACGGCGAGCCCGCCGGCGGCGTGGTGCTGGCGGGTTTGAACTCTGAGGGCGTCCCAGCGCCTTCGGACAGCGAAGCCGAGCACGTCACCGAATACCCGGACGGCGCGCGCATCACCTATGACCACCAGACCGGAAAGCTCACTGCCGTGGGCATCGCAGCGGCCTTAATTGAAGCCAGCGAATCGGCCACCATCAAATGCCCCGAGATCATTCTTGACGGCAATGTCACCGTGACAGGGCTATTGGCCTACCAGGCCGGCATGGCCGGCAAAAACGGCAAGGGCAATAACACCACCATCGAAGGGAACATCACCCACGAAAACGGCGACCTTTCTTCCAATGGCGTTGTTCTTCACAAGCATAAGCACCGCACCGAGGGGTTGGACGCGCTCACCACGGAGCCGACGCGATGAGCTACATGGGCATGAATGCGGTCACGGGCCTGCGCATTACCGGCCGCGACCATCTCGCGCAGTCCATCAGCAAGATTTTGCAAACGCCAATCGCCACCCGTGTGCGGCGACGGACGTTCGGAGCGAAGGCCGCAGACATGATCGACACGCCCACTAACGGCGCGGCCATTCTGCAGTTGTACGCGGCAGCGGCCACGGCTCTGATGCTGTGGGAGCCGCGCTTGCGCGTGCGCTCAATGTCTGTAGAGGTGGACCCTGACCGGCCTGGGCGAGTCGTTTTGAACATCAATGGCGAAGCCGATACGGGAGACCGGATCGAAGACGTATCGGTCGCCACTACGCTGAGCGCCTGACATGGCAAACCCCAACATCATTGACCTTTCGCAGCTACCCGCGCCCGACGTCGTGGAAGCGCTGGACTATGAGCAAATCCTCGAAATCCGTAAGGCCCGCTATCTGGCGCTTTTCGCGCTAGAAGATCAAGACGCCATCGGCAAGGCGCTCGCCCTAGAATCGGAACCGCTGGTTGTCGTTTTGCAGGAGAACGCGGAGCGTGAGGTAATCGTTCGCCAGCGTGTAAACGACGCGGCGCGCGGGGTACTGCTCGCCTTCGCGCGTAAGAGCGACTTGGAACACATCGCGGCCGAGTACGGTGTTTACCGCCAGCTCATCCAGCCTGCGAACCCTGCTGCCGTGCCGCCTGTTGATGCGGTGTACGAGAGCGACGAAGAGCTGCGTGAGCGCGCCCAAATGGCCTGGGAAGGTCTGTCCACGGCAGGCCCGCGCGACGGCTACGTGTTCCATGCCCTGAGCGCTGACGGTTTGGTTGCCGATGCGACCGCGACCAGCCCCAATCCCTGCGATGTGCTTGTCTGCGTACTGTCGCGCAATGGCGACGGCACAGCAGAGTCCGAGGTCCTGGCCAACGTCGCAGCGACACTCAATGAAGAAGACATTCGGCCCATGGGTGACCGCGTGACCGTGCAGTCATCGGAAATCGTGCCGTACCGCGTTCGTGCAGTGCTGCACATGAAGGGCGAAGGGCCAGGCCGTACGGTGGCATTGGACGCCGCGCGTAACGCCTGCGCGGCTTACGTGAACCGTCCGAGGCGCGCAGGCGTGTCCGTGTGGCGCTCCGCCCTCACCGCCTCGCTGCACGTCGAAGGCGTGGATCACCTGGCGCTATTGGAACCGGCGGGCGATCTGGTACTGACGGCCTCGCAGGCGGCCACCTGCACGGGCATTGAGTTGTCCATCGCCGCAGAGGGCTGATATGGCCGAAAAGCCCACACTGCTGCCGCCGGCGTCGACCCCTGCTGAGCGCAGGCTTGCTCAAGTCGGCGCCGACATCGAAAACATCCCTTTGCCCATTCGCTCGCTTCGCCGTGCAGCGACTGCGCCGGCCGCACTGCTGCCCTGGCTTGCGTGGGAGCGGTCAGTAGACCGCTGGGACGATGCCTGGTCCCTAGCTGCTAAGCGCAAGGCGCTAGCGAACTCGTTTCGGATACACCAGATCAAGGGCACCATCGGCGCGTTGCGGCGCGTCGTTGAACCGCTGGGGTATCTGCTTGAGGTGACTGAGTGGCATCAGATGGTGCCCGAGGGCCAGCGCGGGACGTTCCGTCTCACCATCGGCGTTCTTGATGGCGGAATATCCGAGCCGATGTACTACGAATTGGGCAGGCTGATCGACTGCACGAAGCGCCTGAGCCAGCACATGATCGGGCTGGCCATCGCGGTGGAAGTCCGAGCGCCCGTGAATCACGGCATTGCGTCCTATGACGGCGACGAAATGACCGTCTATCCCTACCAACCCCAACCCGTGGAAGTTCAGGGCGGAGTATCCGCCGGCCTGGCCACGCACATCATCGACATTCTCACGGTGTACCCATGACAACGTTTTTTGGAATTCTGACCAAGGTCGGCGAAGCCAAGGAAGCCAACGCCAAGGCGCTGGGCGTCCCGGTTCTCATCACGGAAATGGAAGTAGGCGACGGCGGCGGTGTCTCGCCCACTCCCAACCGCGAGCAGACTGCGCTCATCGGATCGAAGCGCCGAGCGCTGATTAATCGTTCATTCGTGGACCCCAAAAACCCGTCCTGGCTCGTCGTGGAGCAAGTCATTCCTGAAACGGACGGCGGCTGGTGGATTCGGGAGCTTGGTTTGCGTGATGCTGACGGCGATCTGGTGGCGGTGGCCAACTGCCCGCCCACCTACAAGCCGCAATTGGCCGAGGGGTCGGCTCGCACGCAAGTGGTGCGCATGGTCCTGGTGATTACCAGCAAGGCCGACTTCACGCTAAAAGTGGATCCGGCGGTAGTGCTGGCCACACGCGAATATGTGGATGAGGAAGTAGCGCAGCGGCTTGGAAAGAACGAGACTGCCGCAGCGGCCATAAAGCTTGCTACCGCTCGAAAGCTATCCGTCTCGGGCGCCGCAAAGGCAGCACCTAAGAACTTTGACGGCAGTGCGGACGTTGACCTGGTGCTCTCCGATCTGGATATGGACACTGCAACGAAGGGAAAGCTGGCCGTGGTCCGTGGAGGCACGGGTTTGGCCTTAGTGCCGGATGGTCATGTGTTAGTCGGAAAAGAAGATGGAACGCTGCGCACCGCAACAATCGACTCGTTGCTGCCCGTTGGTCGATTTCCGCTCATCTTTTCCATCCTGGCACTGCCCTCGGAGAACGTCGGCCCCATCTTGGTCGCCGAGTGCTCAGAGATCTGGATATGGACCGAGACACAGTACTTCACGGGCTACCGGTCTCCCCTGTGCGGCCGCCCTATTGACGGACACACAGTGACGCCGCTGGCCAACGAGGTGGATGCAGTGGGCGGCCTCTTGCCGAAGGCGGAATATGCGCGGCTGTGGAGCTACGCTCAAGAAAATGGTCTTGTTGTTCCGCAGTCCACCTGGGCCGCAAACATAGGCGCGCACTATTTCGTGGACTACGACGCGAGCCAATTCCGCGTTCCAGACCTGCGCAATATGTTCCGCCGTTTCACTGGAACCGACGCTGATACTGCAAATGCGAGGGTGTTGGGCAGCAGACAAGGTGATGGATTGCGCAGCCATCTGCACACTTTGCCTAATGCCACCTGGGACGCGTTCAGCGGAACCTCGTCGATGGGGTCCGCTAGCGGTTCATCGGGCACTGTTATAAGTCGTTCGACTACGTCCGCTGGTGGTGCTGAAACCCGGCCGGTGAACGTTGCTTATCACCCACGTATCCATGCTTGATGTCTGCCTCACTGCAAATGCGAGAGGCTTGGGAACCTTGCAAGCGCAGGGCCTGCAACAGCACATCCACAACATAGCAAAGCGCATTAGTCCGAACCGTGTAGAGGCGGTTACGGGAACACAAGCCTGGGCCTTGCTGGACGGTTCGGGAATGACAACCGACGCAGCAGGAGGCCCAGAAACACGCCCGGTGAATGCCGCCTACCAACCCCGCATACACGCCTAGCTCAAGCATGGATTCTCGGATGGTAGGCGGCGTTCATGGGTCTCGTCTCGCGGCCCCCAAGGTAGGTCGCGCCGGACCCGTAGCTACTGTTGGAGACACCCGCGTATATCTGGGCGGACCCGATACCTCCGCCAGTTGCCGCCCATGTCTGATTCGATAGCCGGAAGGGGTTGCCATTCGTGTTTACCGACTCGGTCTGCACGCTTCCCATCGCCCTTGCATTTGCAGTGCAAATTTCACCAACAGGAGTAATACGTATGAAAGTTGTGCATCAGACAGATCCCAACGGCTTTTTTCTTCACGAGGTTGGCGCGAGCGAATTGGCGTTATCGCCGGGCGACTTCAATATTCCATTTGGCGCATATGTCGATGCCCCGCCCACTGTGCCCGCCGGCAAAGTCGCGCGCCGTGAAGGGGACCGCTGGGTCGTCGTTGACGACCATCGGAGTACACCGCTTTGGAACGTAGAGACGGCGCAGCCTTACAGCGTAGGTACGAGCGCAACGGTGGACGGGAAAGAGGTTCTGTACCCCGGCTATGGACCCATCCCAGCCTGGTTGACCGTGTTGGAGCCTGTTGCGCTACCGGCCGGCCCGGAAAACCCCGATCTAGCGGAACAACGCCGCGCCTAAGCGCAGGCGGTTTGCGCAGATTGGATAGCCGCGCGGCCTAAGCGAATCTGCGCGAGTTGACGCTTTCCTGACGGACTTCTTGCAAGCTTCTGCGCCAACTCTCTGCCGCGAGGGGGGGGGGGGTGCGGCTTTCCTGATGCGGCGTCGGCTAGGGTGCATGGCAAAAAAAACGAAGTATCCCCTGTGCTGTGTATCCCTCTTAGACAATGCAATCCCCGTGCGCGCGCGAGTGCCAGCCCTCAAACTGCAAGCCATACCCCGCGCATTGAAGAGCGGGATGTCGCTCACCATCAATGAGGGCTTTTCATGGCACTGGATCAATACCACCACGGCGTGCGCGTTGTCGAAGTTGACGGCGGCACGCGCCCCATCCGCACCGTTTCTACCGCCATCGTGGGCCTTGTGGCCACGGCCGAGGATGCGGACCCGGCAACCTTTCCCCTGAATACGCCCGTCCTGGCGACCAATATGGCTGCTGCCGCCGCCAAGGCAGGCACGCAAGGCACGCTCGCGCGTTCGCTACAGGCCATCGCATCGCAGACCAACCCCGTTTCCGTCATCGTGCGCGTGGAGCAAGGCGAGACCGAGGCCGAGACCACATCTAACGTCATCGGCGGCGTGGACCCCAACGGCCGATACACCGGTATGAAAGCGTTGCTCGCTGCCCAAAACTCTGGCCCGAAGGTCAAGCCGCGCATCATCGGCATCCCCGGCCTGGAGAACGCTGCAACCACCGCCGCCCTGGCAGAGACGGCGCAGAAGCTGCGCGGCTTCGGCTACGCCAGCATTACCGGCTGCAACACCATCGAAGAGGCGGCCGCGTTCCGCGAAGGCTTCGGGCAACGCGAACTGATGTTGATGTGGCCGGACTTCCTGGGTTGGGATACGCGCACGAATGCCGAAGGCATCATCACCGCATCCGCCGCCGCGCTGGGCCTGCGCGCAAAGCTGGACAAAGACATCGGCTGGCATAAGGTGCTGTCCAACGTCGCTGTCAACGGTGTCACGGGCATCAGCAAAGACGTTTTCTGGGACTTGCAAGACCCCGCCACTGACGCCGGCTATCTGAACGAGAAGGACATCACCACGCTGGTGAACCGTAACGGCTTTCGTTTCTGGGGTAGCCGGACTTGCGCCGGCCCCGAAAGCCTGTACCCGTTCGAGAACTACACCCGAACCGCGCAAATCCTGGCCGACACGATGGCCGAGGCGCATATGTGGGCCGTTGACGCGCCGCTGCATCCGTCGCTTGTCAAGGACATCCTGGAAGGCATCAACGCCAAGTTTCGACAGCTCAAATCCCTGGGCTACATCATCGACGGCGAGGCCTGGTACGACGAAGAGCCGAACACCAAGGAATCGTTGAAAAGCGGCAAGCTCATCCTCGACTACGCCTATACGCCCGTCCCGCCCCTGGAAGACCTGGCATTCCGCCAGCGCATTACCGACAGCTACCTGTTGGACTTCGCGCAGCGCATCGGCGCCTAACCCCCAAACGGCCGGTGCGGCGCGCGCCGGTCTATCTGAACCTCTGGAGCCAAACAAATGGGAATGCCCAGCAAGCTCAAAAACATGAACGTCTATAACGACGGCACCAGTTATGCCGGTGTCGCCACTTCCGTCACGCTGCCCAAGCTCACGCGCAAGATGGAAGCATTTCGCGGCGGTGGCCTGGGCGGCGCTGTCAAGGTGGACTTCGGCCTGGATGATGACGCGCTAAAGGTCGAATGGACGTGCGGCGGCTATCTCACGCAGATTCTCAAGCAGTACGGCTCGGTCGATGTGGCCGGCGTGCAACTGCGCTTTGCAGCGGCGTACCAACGCGACGACACGCAAGACGTAACGAGCGTGGAGATCATTGTGCGCGGTCGCCATTCGGAGATCGATCGCGGCGAAATGAAGGTTGGCGAGGACACCGAAATGAAGATGGTGACCGAATGCGTTTACTACAAGGAAGTAGTGGACGGCGAGACCCTCTTTGAGATCGATGTCGTGAACATGATTCACATGGTCGGCAGCGTCGACACCATGCAGGCCATCCGTACCGCCATCGGCCTCTAACCCTGAGCATCACTGGAACCATCATGACCGCCACCACCACCACCACCATTACCACCACCGAGCCGCAAGACGCCAACCAACCCGCGCCCGTCATCGACACGGACAACCTGAAATCCGTTGACCTGGACGAACCTATCAAACGCAGCAGCGGCGAAATCAAGCGGCTGCTGATCCGCAAGCCCAATGCCGGCGCGCTGCGCGGCGTGACCCTCATGGCGTTGGTGCAGGTTGATGTCCAAGCTCTGCGCACCGTGCTGCCGCGCGTGTGCGATCCCATCCTGACGCCGGCGGAGATCAACGCCATGGACCCGGCCGACCTCCTCAGCACGGGGGCAACGCTGGCCAGTTTTTTTATGAGCAAGGCGGAGCGGCTGGCTATCCAAACGCCGTAGAGGATGCCATGGCGGATGTGGCCATGGTCTTTCACTGGCCGCCCGCCGCAATGGACCCGATGGATCTGGCCGAGCTGGCCGACTGGCGCGAGCGCGCGCGCGTCCGCCACCAACCCGAGACGTAAACGATGGACAAGGCGCTACAGCTTCGCGTCATCGCGGCCCTGCAGGACAAGCTATCCGGGCCGCTACAGAAAATCAGGAAAACGGCCGGCACGTCCGCGCAGGGAGTCGCCGACCTGCGCGGTAAGCTCAAGCAGCTCACCGCCGCGCAGCGTGAGGTCGGCCAATTCCGCGAACTCACGAGAGGCCTGCAGTCCACGCGCGCGGAGCTGGCCGCAGCCCAGCAGCGTGTCGCCACGCTCGCCCAGCAGATGCAGGGCACCACGGCCCCTACTCGCGCCATGACGCGCGAATTCAGCCAGGCGGTACGTGTAGCGCAACAGCTAAAGGAGCGCCACGGGCAACAGTCCATTGAATTGCAGCGGCTGCGTGACAATCTCAGCCGCACGGGAATTTCCAGCTCCAACCTGGCGCAAGACGAGCGCCGACTGCGCCAACAGGTTGACCAGACCTCACAGGCGCTCACGCGCCAGACACAGAAGCTGCAGGCGGCCGCCAGCCATCAACAGAAGCTTACGGCGGCCAAGGAAAGGTATGGCGCGGGCAAGGCCACAGCCGGCGCGATGGCAGGGACCGGCGCGGGCGCCCTGGCCACCGGCGGGGCAGCGCTGTACGCCGAATCTCGTTTTATCCGGCCCGGCGTGGAGTTTGACGCCAAGATGAGCAAGGTTCAGGCGCTTTCGCGCCAGGACAAGGCCAGTGCGGAAATGAAAGCGCTTCGGCAGCAGGCCCGCGACCTGGGCGCCACAACGATGTTTTCCGCCACCCAGGCGGCCGATGCGCAAGGCTTTCTCGCCATGGCCGGCTTCAACGCCAAGGCAATTCTTGACTCCATGCCCGGCATGCTGTCGCTCGCCAAGGCTGGCGATACTGACCTGGCGCAAACCGCCGATATCGGATCCAACATCCTGACTGGCTTTAAGTTGCCCGCCGATCAAATGAGCCGCGTGGGCGACGTATTGACCGGCACCTTCACGCGCTCCAACACCAGCCTGTACATGCTGGGCGAAACCATGAAATACGTGGCGCCCGTGGCCGCTGGTGTTGGGCAAGACATTGAGACCGTGGCGGCGATGGCCGGCAAGCTGGGCGACGCCGGCATACAGGGCAGCATGGGCGGCACGGCGCTGCGCGCCATCCTGGGCCGCTTGGCCGCACCGCCCAAAGCAGCGGCCGACGCGCTGGACGGATTGGGCATCAGCACCAAAGACGCCGCCGGCAATCTGCGAGATATGCCGGCCATCCTGGAAGATCTGCACAAGAAGACCGAAAAGATGGGCAATGCCGAGCGGGCAGGCATTTTCAAAGCCATCGCCGGCGAGGAAGCATTTAGCGGCCTGCAGGTGCTTGTCGGCCAGGCCGGCACAGGCGATCTGCAGAAATTCGTCGCCACGCTCAAGCAATCGGCCGGTGAAGCGGACAAGACCGCCGGCACGATGGCCAATAACCTGGTGGGCGACCTGGATGAACTTTCCAGCGCATGGGAAGACGTGGGCATTCAGGTTGAAGAGCTACACGATGGAAGCCTCCGTAAGCTGGTACGCGGCCTGGCCGGCGTGGTCAGCAATGTTGGCGAGTGGATGAAGGCCAACCCCAAGTTGGCCAGCGCGCTCACGATGGGCGCCGCCGCCATCGCGGCTTTAATTGCGGCATTCGGCGCTCTCACGCTGGCTATGGCCGCCGTGCTGGGGCCGTTCGTAATGGTGCGCTTTGGGCTTTCCATGTTGGGCATTCAAGGCGGCAGCTTGCTGGGCGTGCTGTTCAACTTGGCCAAAGGCGGCTTTGGCTTGCTGGGCGGCGCCATCATGACCGTGGGCAAGCTGCTTATGGCCAATCCGATCGCGCTGGCGGTCATGGCCATAGCAGGCGCGGCGTACCTGATTTATCAGTATTGGGGGCCGATCAAGACCTTTTTCTCAGGCATTTGGGCTCAGGTTACTGCCACCTTCGACGCCACCATGCAATGGCTGCGGACCACGTTGGCCGCGCTAAACCCTATCCCGATTCTGTCGGTCGCCTGGAATGGATTAACGACCTTCTTCTCTGGCATTTGGGAAAGCGTGAAGGTCGCATTTAACGGCGGCCTGTCCGGCATTGGCGCCCTGCTGGTGAACTGGTCCCCTTTGGGTTTGCTGTACAAGGCGATTACCGGCGCGCTGGGAACGCTGGGCATTGAGCTGCCGGGTAGCTTCACGAAGTTCGGGTCCATGTTGATTCAAGGCCTTATCAACGGCATCACAAGCATGGGCGGCGCGCTCAAGGAATCCATTTCCAACATCGGTACCGGCATCGTCGGTTGGTTTAAGGAAAAGCTAGGAATCCGTTCGCCAAGCCGCGTTTTCGCCGAGATGGGCGGCTTCGTGTCCGAGGGGGCCGCTGTCGGGATCGAAGACCGCCAGCCAGCCGCCGTAAAGGCCGCCCAGGCGCTCGCCGCGTCCGTCGCCATAGGCGGGGCTATGTCGCCAGCGTCCGCCGCACTGGTGCCGTCTACAGCGGTGCTACCGCCGACCGCTGCGATGGCCAGCGACAGTAGCGCTCTGGCCCGGATCGATAGCCGGCCAGCGATGGCATCCGCGGCCGCTGGCAGAAGGCCCATCACGGTCCAAGGCGACACCATCACGATTCAAATCAACGGCACGGGCGCGAGCGCCAACGACATCGCCCGAGCGGTTGAAGAGACGTTGCGCCGCCGCGATAGCGATAAAGCCGCGCGCCTACGCTCCTCGTACCACGACACCGAATAGGACACCGCCATGATGATGGCCCTAGGCATGTTTATTTTTGGCCTACCGACTGCCGCGTACCAGACGCTCAAGCGTCAAACGGAATGGCGGCACCCCTCGAACTCACGGATGGGCGCGGGTCCTGCGTATCAATTCGTGGGCAAGGGCGAGGACACGCTCACGCTGGGCGGGACCATCATCCCGCAGCTTTTCGGCACCACCAGCAGTTTGCGCTTGCTTCGCCGCATGGGCGATACGGGAAAGGCATATGTCATGGTGGACGGCGTGGGCACCGTTCACGGCGCTTTCATCATCACGGGCCTGGACGATGAAAGCTCGATGTTCTTCGTGAACGGAGTGGCGCAGAAGGTCGATTTCACGCTCACCCTCAAATGCGTGGATGACTCTCAGGCGCGGCCGCTGCTTGATGACCTGCAAATTCCGATCGACAAGATGGACGGTTCGATTCTTGGCTGGGGGCTTTGATGGCGATCCAATCGACAGCCGGCCAGGTCAACCCGCGCGCCGAACATCCGACGCCCCTGTGGCGCGTCATCGTGGACGGCAAGGATATGACCGACAAAGTCGCGCCGCGCCTGATGAGCCTTTCGATTACGGAATGCCGATCCGACCAGGCCGACCAATTGGACCTGGTGCTAGACGATGCCGACGGCCGCCTGGCGCTGCCGCGCCGGGGCGCCTCGGTGCGCGTATACCTGGGTTGGAATGGTGCGCGCGGCCTGGTGGATAAGGGCACGTTTGAGGTGGATGAGGTGGAGTTTTCCGGCCCGCCGGACACCATCACCGTGCGAGCACGTAGCGCCGACATGAGCAGCGCGCTCCGCACGCGAGCAACGCGCAGCTTCCACGAGACCACCATCAAGGCCATCGTTGAAACCGTTGCCAAGGCCCACCAGCTCGCGTCGATCGTGGGCAGATTCGGCGATACGAAGATCGCGCATATCGACCAGACCGACGAATCAGATCTTGCATTCTTGAACCGCATCGGGAAGCGTTATGACGCCGTGGCGACTATCAAAGAAGGCAGGCTGCTGTTCATAGCCGTGGGCGCGGGCGATACAGCGAGTGGCAAGGAAATGCCCACCATCGAGCTGACACGCCGCGATGGCGACAGTATCCGGTATCACGTCGCGGATCGGGATTCCTATACGGGTGTGCGCGCATCCTGGCAAGACAAGGGCAAGGCAACCCGCCGTCACGTCCTGGCCGGCGTCATCGGCAACGCCAAGCGCCTGCGCCAGCTCTATGCGAGCGAAGAAGATGCGCTTGAAGCGGCGCGCGCTGAATGGGCAAGGTTGCGGCGTGGCATGGCCACGTTACGGTTTGATTTGGCGTATGGGCGGCCGGAGCTGGCTCCGCAAACGAAGGTGCGATTTGCAGGCATCAAGGAACCCATCAGCTCAACCGTATGGTTGCTGTCGAGGGTCACGCATAAGCTCGACGATAGCGGCCTCACGACAAGCGCCGAGGGCGAGACGATAGAAGCGGCAGACGCACGCAAGACGGACGAGGCCCAGCCTAGCGGCGACCTGCCTGCGGATGAGGACGCGGAATAGCCCGCGCCTCATTACCGCCCGACGTTCACCATCACATTAACCACCAGCTGCACCGCGCCAATCTGGATGTTGTTGTTTCCGGAGATTGTTTGACGCGGTGCAGTTTCACCAGCGAGCTGCAGGTTTCCATCGCCGTCAATGTGTTGCTCATTGGGCAATGGCTCCGATGACACATGCGCATTGCTGGCGTCTTTGGAGCGCTTCAACGCTTCGTAAAGCGTGCTCAACACATCGTCGTTTGGTTGAACCTGGTGAGGCTGATTGAGGATATGAACGTTGGAGTTAGGACCGTGAGGCTTATGCATTTCTTATCTTCCTACTGTGCTTCGCCAGCTCCATACAGACACATGAAACCGGATGCGCCTGCAGCCCTTGCCGGCTTATTAGGGCTTCACTGCCTCCTTTCCTTCACAGTCGAACCCCTACGCAGCTAGTTCCAGCACCAGCGCGACCAACTGATCCTGTGACGGCGCCGTCTGGGCTTTGCTGGCCCGGTACAACGCATCAGCCGCCTTGCGTTTCTTGGCCACGCTCATCTCCCGGCCCGTAGCTTCAAGGGCCATTTCCAATGTCTCCCACGCTTTCCCGTAGCGGTCTAAGTCCGCCTCTAGATCCTGTTGGGACAACGCCCGCGTACCGGTCACGATAAAAGCGACATCTGCACCGCCCTTTGAGACGAGTGCCAAAAACTCCGCATTGGGTACCTGTGCGCCCTTCTCCCATTCGACCTGCGAGCGTTTCGAGGCTCCACCAATTTCCGCGAATGCCTGTTGCGATAGACCCAGGCGTTCACGCTCTTCTTTCAGCCGCTGACCAATCTCAAGGCGCATTTTTATGCACTCCATATATTGACAAGTGCAGATTGCTGCACCAGAATCACACTGTTCCTCATCAAAACACAGTGTAACGCCATGAGACATAGAGATTCATCGTCTAAAGGTGCTAATTCCTGCACCCCGAGAAAGTTGGTTGGGCTGCGCATGAGCACGGAACAGGCCGCTCAGTTGAAGGACTACGCGGCCGCTGACAACCGCTCGATCGCGCAGTTCGCACTCATGATGTATCAGCGCGGGCTTTGCCAGTACGAAGCGGAGCGCTTGGCGCAAGCCCCAGACCGTCGTAAGAACAAGGCGCGGGCGCGAGCATGAATCAACTCGGCCAGCGGTGTCCCCATTGCGATACCTGGGCGACGGTTAGACACAGCGTTGAACTGTCGCCCACCGTCCGCGCCCTTTACTTCCAATGCCGTGCGCTTTTCTGCGGCCACACCTGGAAATCTCATCTGGAAATGGTCTGCACGGTCACGCCGTCAGCCGTCGCCCGTCCTTCGATAAACCTTCCCATATCGCCCAAAAGCGAAAACCTTCGCCTGCTGTCGGCCAGCAAAACTGATCCCCGCCAGCAGAGCATTTTTGGAGACCACGATGCATAGAACAGCCCTTTCCCTGGTGTCGGGGTCCGTTGACTGGAACCGCCCATTCTTGGCCGACCAGGCGCATCAGTTTTTGGCAGTCGAGCTAGAACAGGGTACCCGCCCCGCCGCCTTCCGCGACAACCTATTGCTTGAGCGCTGCACCGCGCACCTGATGGCGGTGGCCAACTGCTCGAAGCGCACGGCCGCGACCCAGGCCGCCCAGGCGATTGCCGAGGTATCGAGTGCCCGCAGCCGCCTCACGTTGGACATGGACCGCAGTACGAGCCATGCCCTTTTTGTCATTGACCGTGCGTCTGGCAGCACTCGCGTGATTTCCGCCGCAGAGCTTGCCGCCATTCTTGAAGCCCACGGCGCCGCACAGGCGTCCCGCCAAGCGCGGACCTTCTAACTCCCCTGCCCCTGCTTTCCGCCTTGCTGGCGGGCGTTCGAGCGCCCGCCACGGGTAACTGTTTTCAAAAGGAATGAATATGCCCGCCATCTCCGTGCATGCCCGCATCGAAACACACATGAACGACGACGAGGTAAAGGCCTTGGCCAAGCTGACCGAATATCTTGTTCGTGGCGCCTATGAACACGGTCAATCCCTCTTTCTTACTGCCGCCGCTGGCAATGCGGCCGTGTCTGGCCACATGCTGACCGCCACCTGCGCTGTCCACGCCGCCGCGATGCGCACCCTGCGCGAACGCAACCTGTCGGCGTAATCATGAAGCCCGATATTCACCGCGAAGTCATGGAGCGCTTGGCGGCTTTCGAGTTCAAGCCGTCAAACGACAAGGGCTGGCTGCGTCAAGGCCGCTGCCCCGCCTGCAACAAGAAAGAGCTGTACACGAACGCTGAGAATCCGTGGGTGCTGCGTTGTGGCCGCCTGAACAACTGCGGGTATGAAGGCCACGTCAAAGACCTGTACCCGGAAATCTTCGATCACTGGTCCACCCGGTACGCCGAAGAAGCCAAGACCAACCCAAACGCGGCCGCAGATGCGTATCTCATGCATGCCCGCGGCTTCGACATTTCCAAGTTGAAAGGCTGCTACACGCAGGAGACTTACCACGACCGTGAGAAGAACATCACGTCGGCAACGGTGCGCTTCCCCGTTGCGCAGTCGTATTGGGAACGCCTGATAGACCAGCCTAGCCGCTTCGGCAAGAAGAAGGCCCGCTTCAAGTATGGCGGCAGCTACATGGGCGAGTGGTGGACGCCGCCCGGGTTCGACATCGCCAAGGTTTCTGAACTGTGGCTTGTTGAAGGGATTTTCGACGCCATCGCGCTCTGGTCAGTCGGCATCCAGGCGGCGGCCCTTCTCAGCTGCAACAACTACCCGAGCGTTGCCTTGCGCGCCGTCGCGGACGCTCGCCCCAACAACTTGCCGCATCTGATTTGGGCACTCGACGGAGATAGCGCCGGTCGCGGCTTCATCCGAAAGTTCTTTGAGCGAGCCAGCGAAGAAGGCTGGACAAGCAAGGCCGCCATCATCCCGCAGGACGGGCGCGTAAAACGCGACTGGAACGACCTTTACCAGCTCGACCGCAATACCGAAGATCCAGCAAAGCAGCGTCTTTCAGCAGAGGGGCGCAAGCTCTATCTGCATCATGGCGCTGTATTGCTGGCAAAGTCCGCTACTGAAAAGGCTTTGCTGCTGTACGAGCACGACAACAGCCGCACCGAGTTCGATTTTGAATTTGGCAAGCGCCTGTACTGGTTCCGCATGGACATTGACGCCTATCAAAAGGCCATGGACCGTATCGGGAACGAGGCAAAGGAACAGCTCACGTCGGAAGAGCTACGCGCGCAGGCGCTGCGCGAGGCTGGCGGAATCCGGCCTATCTCCAATTGCTATCCGACGCCGCTCTACTTCCAAGAAAACAAGCTGACGGACGAGAGCTGGTATTACTTCCGTGTGGAGTTCCCCCACGATGGGCCGCCCGTCAAGAACACCTTCACATCATCCCAGGTTTCCACAGCCAGCGAGTTCAAGAAGCGTCTGCTTGCCATCGCGCCCGGCGCAATGTTCTCCGGGCAAGGCCACCATCTGGACAAGATGATGGAGCGCCGCCTTTTCAATATCAAGCGCGTCGAAACCGTCGATTTCATTGGCTACAGCCGCGAACACGGCGCTTACGTCCTCGGCCGCATCGCGGTCAAAGACGGACATATCTACGAAGTCAATCAAGAGGATTTCTTTGACATCGGAAAGCTGTCCATCAAAAGCCTGAATCAGTCGGTCATGCTTGCAATCAACAACGATCCGAACGAGTACACGACGGGTTGGCTACAGCACATTTGGACGGCCTTCGGCGCGAAGGGAATTGTGGCGGTGGCCTATTGGTTGGGTTCATTGTTCGCCGAGCAAATACGCCAAGCACAGAAGAGCTTTCCGTTTTTTGAAATTGTGGGTGAAGCCGGATCGGGCAAGTCCACCCTGATTGAGTTTCTTTGGAAGCTATTCGGGCGCAGCGACTATGAAGGTTTCGACCCATCCAAATCTACGACCGCTGCACGTGCGCGCAACTTCGCGCAGGTCGCTGGCCTCCCCGTCGTGCTTATCGAGTCCGACCGTGAGACCCTGGGCGACGAAAAATCGCACGTCAAATCCTTCGATTGGGACGAGCTGAAGACTGCGTACAACGGCCGCAGCATTCGTTCCCGAGGCGTGGCCAACGGCGGCAACGAAACCTATGAGCCGCCGTTTCGCGGTTCCATCGTTATTTCGCAAAACAACGAGGTAAACGCGTCCGTACCGATTCTGTCCCGTATCGTCCACATCAACATCGACCGGGCGGGCCAAAACGCGAAGACGCTCGCCGCCGCCGTCGCATTGGAAACCATGCCAACGAGCGCGGTATCCGGTTTTATCCTCGCGGCCACTAAGCGGGAAGCGGCGATCTTGGAGACGATCACCGATCGCTACCAAACGCACCACGACGCCCTCAGCGCCCGTGGCGACTTGAAGATGCCACGCATCGTAAAGTGCCACGCCCAGCTGATGGCCCTCGTGGACGCGCTTCGCCTAGTCGTGAAGTTGTCCGATGAGCAATACACGTCCGCCATGCGGCTCGTCGGCGATATGGCCGCCGCTCGCCAAGTCGTCATCAACGCCGACCATCCCATCGTGCAGGAGTTTTGGGATGCGTATGCGTATCTCAACGGCGATGACGAGTTGCAGCCTCACCTCAATCACTCCTGCGATGACGACGTTATCGCGGTCAACCTCAACGAGTTCATTGAGGTCGCCGCCAATCATCGCCAGCAGGTTCCGGCGCTGCGTGACCTGAAGAAGGTCTTGCGTACCAGTCGCAAATACAAGTTCCTTGAAGTGAAGACGGTGAAGAGCCGTATTCGTCAGCACAGCAGCCAGGCCGGCAGCAACAAGGCCTCGACGGTGTACTGCTGGGTTTTCAAGAAGGGGGCATAGAGATGCAAAAGCCCACCTCTGAACAACTCGCCCAGGCTCACGCCGAATCGGGCCTTCGCGGCACGCTGACGGACGCCATGCGCTCGCCCGTGCTGGCACGCTGCTTGGAAATCACCGCGCTGGCGCTGGCGCACACCCGTGCTGATCGCTACCGCCCGCTGCCGGCGGCGCCGCCTTCAACGCTCGCAATCAAAGCGCAATCCCACCGATTCAACACGCCGCGCCCCGATTTCAAACGTGCCTGCGCGGCAGACAAGGACGAACCACAATGAGAACTGCAATCGACCTCTTCGCCGGCCTGGGCGGCAACACTGAAGGCGCGCGCCGCGCAGCAGTGCGTGTCCTGTGGGCGGGCAACCATTCCCGCACGGCGGTGGATACGCATGCGGCCAACCATCCGGGTGCCATGCACGTTTGCCAAGACCTGCACCAAGCGGACTGGACGCAGGTTCCGGCACACGATCTTTTGATTGCATCGCCAGCTTGCACCGGCCACACGCCGGCGCGCGGAAAAGAACAGCCGCACCACGATGCAGCCCGCTCAACCGCTTGGGCTGTGGTGTCCGCTGCCGAATGTCACCGGCCGCCCTTCCTATTGGTCGAAAACGTTCCAGCCTTCGCAAACTGGCAGCTCTACGGCGCATGGTGCGCCGCGCTCATCACGCTGGGCTACGCCCTGTCGCCTGTAGTGTGGGACGCTGCAGATTGCGGCGTCCCGCAGCACCGCAAACGCATCCTCATCTTCGGCACACGGACCAAGCACCCAATCGAGCTGCCTACGCCGGCAGCGCCGCACCGCGCCATCAGGGATGTTCTCGACTTCGCCGCCGGGAGCTGGTCGGTAATCGACCGGCCGGGCCGGTCCGCCAGGACGCTTGCGCGGGTGCGTGCCGGCCGGCGCCAGTACGGCGACCGCTTTGTAATGCCTTACTACGGCTCAGGTTCAGGACTTACGGGCCGGTCGCTTGATCGACCTATCGGCACGATCACTACCCGCGCGCGCTGGGCGCTTGTTGATGGCCACCGCATGCGGATGCTCACCACGGGCGAAAACTGCGCCGCCATGGGGTTTTCGAGGTCTTACCAACTACCAGAGAGCCAGGCGAAGGCCTTGTTCATGCTGGGCAACGCCAACCCCCCGCCGCTGGCGGAATACGCGATCAATGCGATCAGGAGGCACGCATGAGCGAAGCGAAGAAACCGCGTCAGCGCCGGCTCCTGCCGCCTGAAAAGCTCCTTGCCGGTGCGCTCTACTCATGGACGGAGATTGAGCCATTCGTCCGCGTCAGCCGCGAGACGTGGCGCATGCGCGTCAAGGATGGCACCGCGCCGCCCAAGGTTCCGACAGGAGCGCGAGGGATCAAGTACCGAGGCATGGAGGTGCTGCGCTGGATTGATGACCCTATCAGCTACGAGGCGCCACGCCCATCTGCTAACCGTCGATAGGCATCAGCGGCTCGGGACGGCCCGCCGCGAGCTTTTCCACGTAGTCGGCCCACTGCTGCATGAACGCCACACGCTCGTCCAGAAACGCCGTCCGGTTGTAGGCCCGGCCCAACGGGTCTACAACCTTGTGGGATATCTGCAGCTCCAACACGCGCTCATCGGCCTTTAGGCGTTCGGCCGCAAGCGTGCGTGCAGATGCTCGGAAACCATGCGCGGTCATCTTCTTGGCGTAGCCCATACGCCGCAACGCGACGAGTATGGCCCCCTCCGACAAGGGCCGGTCCGTCTTCCGATTCGACTTAAACACCCACCCGGTATGCTCTGTCGCCGGCCGCAGCGCTTCTAAGATGCTGACGGCTTCTGTGGATAGGGGGACAAGGTGCGACTGCCAGCCAGTCCGCGTGATCTTCGTGTCTCCTTCCGCTCCGTCACGTTCGGCCGGTATCTCCCACATCGGCGCGCCCCAATTCTTGCCGGCCAGGTCGAATTCATCCCAGCGCGCCTCGCGTAACTCAGATGGCCGCTGGAACACCAGGGGCGAGAGCCGCAGGAGCGCCCGCGTCACCAGCTCGCCGCGATAGCTGTACATCTTGCGCAGCAGCTCACCAAAAGCAACAGGGTCCGTGATGGCGGCGAAATGCTGCGTTTTCGGCGTGATGACCGCACCGCGTAGCGCCTGCGTGGGGTCCGCCTGGGCTTTGTTGCGCGCCATGGCATAGCGGAACACCTCTCCGACGAAGCCGCGAAGCCTGCGCGCGGTCTCGGGAGCGCGGGCCTCGACCCGTTCAAGGATGGTCAGTATGTCGGCTGCAGTGATGCCGGCGATGGCCCGCCGGCCGATCCAGGGGAACACGTCCTTTTCCAGCTTGCCAAGCACCTCCTCGACGTAGCCGGCCGAGTTCCCCCGCGCGAGCTTTTTGGCCCACAGTTCGCGGGCCATACCTTCGAAATCATCAGCCGCAGCGGCACGGATGGCGTGCTTCTCCTGTTTGCGTTCGGCCATCGGATCGGCGCCGGCGGCCAGTTGCGCGCGCGCAGCCGCGTGCTTTTCGCGGGCGGACTTCGCAGACACGTCCGGGTACACGCCCAGGGCCATCGTCCGGTCTTTGCCGGCGTGCCGGTAGTTGTAGCGCCAGTAGCGCGTACCGTCGGGTTTGACGAGGATATGCAAGCCGCCGCCGTCGGCCATCTTGTAGGGCTTTTCCCTCCCCTTGGCGGCGCGGATTGCGGTGTCTGTCAGCTTGGCGAGCGTGGCCATATCTCCCCTATGAAAAACGGGTACTTTTTTTGGGTTTTGGCCCCAGGGGGCCGCGATACCCGCGAAAGTACCCGATTTATGAGGTTGCTTCTAGTGGTGCTTACTGGGCAAACCTGGGCAAGAAAAAACCCGCACAGCTAAGGCTGGTGCGGGTTTCAAGGCATTGCTGGGCAATACCGGTACAAATCTTGGCGGACAGAGGGGGATTCGAACCCCCGATACGCTTTTGACGTATACACGCTTTCCAGGCGTGCGCCTTCAACCGCTCGGCCACCTGTCCTAATCGGCAATTTCGTAGGTAAAAAGGCACTACGAAAATTGCGAATCCGCGATTCTAGCAGGTTTCGGCGCAACGCAGCAAGCCGAAGCACAAAGGGGGACGCACCGAGCGCTCTAGCTCAGTGTGCCCCCCCTTTTTACCTTTCAGTGCGAAGACGGCGGTTCCTGCTCGCGATAAGAGCTGACCGTGCCGTCCGGCTCGGTTTCTTCCAGCCTGACCCTGAAGCCCCACAGGCGCGCCAGATGCTTCATCACCTGCTCGGCATCCTCGCCCGCCAAGGGGCGGCCACGACTCTTCAAATGCCGCAATACCAATGAGCGATCCGAATCGCGGTTGAACCGCACCACCTGGATGTCCGGCACCTGGTTGTCGCGGTTGTGCTGCGCGGCCAGCAGACGGCGAATGTCGCGGTAGCCCTCGTCGTTGTGGATGGCGGCCACTTCCAGCTTCGGATTCGACTGATGGTCCGAGATTGCAAACAAGCGGAACTCGCGGATCAGCCGCGGCGACAGGTACTGCGAGATGAAGGACTCGTCCTTGAAATTGCGCATGGCGAAGTCCAGGGTCTTCTGCCAATCGCCCCCCGCAATATCGGGAAACCACTTCCGGTCTTCGGGCGTGGGCGCTTCGCAGATACGGCGGATGTCCGACATCATCGCAAAGCCCAGCGCATACGGGTTGATGCCGCCATAACCGCGTTCGTCAAAGCCGCGTTGGCTGACCACATTGGTATGGCTTTGCAGGAACTCCATCATGAAGCCGTCGTTGACCAGCCCTTTTTCATGCAAGCGGTTCAGGATGGTGTAGTGCCAGAACGTGGCCCACCCTTCGTTCATGACCTTGGTTTGCGTCTGCGGGTAAAAGTACTGGGCAATCTTGCGGACGATACGCACCAACTCTTTTTGCCAGGGCGCCAGCTTGGGCGAGTACTTCTCAATGAAGTACAGCAGATTCTCTTCGGGCTCCGGCGGGAACACCGACGTGTCGGTACGGGTGTCCTTGTCGGTTTCCAGGCGTGGCAACGTGCGCCACAAGTCGTTGTATTGCAGCCGCGCATGTTCCTTGCGCTCGGCCTGGCGCGCGGCCTCTTCCTTGAACGACATCGGCGCGGGCCGTTTGTAGCGGTCCACCCCGTGGTGCGACAGCGCATGGCAGGAATCCAGCAAGGCTTCCACCGCGTCGATACCGTAGCGGTCTTCGCACGACATCACATACTTGCGCGCGAATACCAAGTAGTCCAGCACCCCATCAGCGTCGGTCCATTGCCTGAACAGGTAGTTGCCCTTGAAGAACGAGTTGTGCCCATAGCACGCGTGCGCAATCACCAGCGCCTGCATCGTCATGGAATTTTCTTCCATGAGATAAGAGATGCACGGGTTGGAATTGATGACGATCTCGTACGCCAGGCCCTGCATGCCGCGCCGGTAGTACTGCTCGTTGCGGATGAATTCCTTGCCGTAAGACCAGTGTGGATAGCCGATAGGCAGCCCGGCCGACGCATAGGCGTCCAGCATCTGTTCCGAGGTGATCACCTCGATCTGGTTCGGATACGTATCCAGGCCGTACTCGGCCGCGACCTTGGAAATCGCGTCGTCATAGGACTGGATCAGTTCGAACGTCCATTCGGACCCTTGGGATATCGGCCGAGCGCCGCCGGCCGATCCCGGCTCCACGAGAGCACCCACGATGGCATTCATGCGGTTTCCTTCTTGAACAGGTCATGGAACACGGGAAAGATCTCGCCGCGATCGCAGATGCGCCGCATGACGAAATGCGGCTCCAGCTTCTGTTCATACTCGGCCCACAGGCTGCTCTTGCGAGCCTCTTGCGAGTCGGGAATTTCGATATAGGCGAAGTACCGTGTCGACGGCAGCAGATGCTCCGCCAGAAAGCGCGCGCTCTTGCCCGCGTCGGCGCCGAAAGAATCGCCATCACTGGCTTGCGCCGCGTACACGTTCCACCCCGAGGGCGGATAGCGCTTTTCCAGAATCTCGCGCATCAGCTCCAGCGCGGACAGCACGATGGTGCCGCCGCTCTTGGGGTCGTAGAAGAAGGTCTGTTCGTCGACTTCCTCGGCGTTATCGGTATGGCGGATGAAGACCAGGTCCACGTGCTCGTACTTACGCGACAGGAACAGGTACAGCAGGGTGAAAAAGCGCTTGGCCAAGTCCTTCTTGCCTTCGTCCATGGACCCCGAAACGTCCATCAAGCAGAACATGACCGCGCGCGCCATCGGAATGGCAACCGATACCCGATTGCGGTAGCGCAGGTCCAGGTCGTCCAGGAACGGCACGCGGGCAAGGCGCTCGCGACAGTCCTCGACCTCCTGCTCCAATGTACGGAGGGTTGCGGCGGGCGCGCCCGCTGCTTGGGCTTCGGCCAAGGCTTTTTCAGCGTCTTCAAGATCGGCGCGCGCTTTCACGTTCAGCGCAACGCGACGCGCCAACGATGACTTGAGCGTGCGGCTGATGCTCAACATGCTGGGCGAGCCGGTCGTGGTGTAACCGGCGCGCTGCCACTTCTTCTGGCTGACTTCGCCCAGTTGGTTGCGCGCCAGATGCGGCAGCTCCAGGTCCTCGAAGAACAGGTTCAGGAACTCGGCCCGCGACAAGCTGAAGGTGAATTGATCAACCGATTCGCCTTCGCCAGGGTCGGACCCGCCCTCGCCTTGGCCACCCTGCGGCCGGTCGATGGTGTCGCCCTTGGCGAACTCGCGGTTGCCCGGGTGCACCATCTCGCGATCCCCGCCCGAACCGTGGTGGAACGTGGGTTCGGAAATATCCCGGGCGGGCAGATTGATCTCTCCGCCTTGATCCATATCCTGAATGGAGCGGTCACGGATCATCCCGTGAACCGCCTTGCGGATCTGGTCTTTGTAGCGCCGCAAAAAACGCTCGCGGTTGACGGCGCTTTTATTGCGCCCGTTAAGACGGCGATCGATCAGTGAATTCATGATTCACCTCGCTCAGGAAGACTTCCTCACTCGGAGGTACCACTCGCACAGCAGCCTGACCTGCTTTTCCGTGTAGCCCTTTTCCACCATGCGATCCACGAAGCTCTGGTGTTTCGACTTGTCCTCGGCCGAAGCCTTGGCGTTGAACGAAATCACCGGCAGCAGATCTTCCGTATTCGAGAACATCTTCTTCTCGATCACTTCGCGCAGCTTTTCATAGCTGGTCCAGGTCGGGTTGCGGCCATTGTTATTAGCACGCGCCCGCAGCACGAAGTTCACGATCTCGTTGCGGAAGTCCTTCGGGTTCGCGATTCCAGCAGGCTTCTCGATCTTTTCCAGCTCGTCGTTCAACGCGCTGCGATCGAAGCTTTCGCCCGTTTCCGGATCACGGAATTCTTCGTCCTGAATCCAGCAATCGGCAAACGTGACGTAGCGGTCAAAGATGTTCTGGCCGTACTCCGAATACGATTCCAGGTAGGCGGTCTGAATTTCCTTGCCGATGAATTCCGCATAACGCGGCGCCAGGAACCCCTTGATGAATTCCAGATACCGGCGGCGGATCTCTTCCGGATAGTCTTCGCGGCCGATCCGTTGTTCCAGCACGTACATCAGATGCACCGGGTTCGCGGCCACTTCCGTCTGGTCGTAGTTGAAGACGCTGGACAGGATCTTGTACGCGAATCGCGTGGACACCCCGTTCATGCCTTCGTCCGTGCCAGCGTAGTCCTTGTATTCCTGCAAGGCCTTGGCCTTCGGATCCACGTCTTTGAGGCTTTCACCGTCGTACACGCGCAGCTTGGAATAGATGCTGGAGTTTTCGGGTTCTTTCAGGCGGGTCAGCACGGAGAACTGCGCCATCATGTCCAGCGTTCCCGGCGCGCACGGAGCGGCCGACAAGGAACTGTGGTGCAGCAGCTTTTCGTAGATGCGGACTTCCTCAGACACCTGCAAGCAGTAAGGCACCTTGACGATATAGATACGGTCAAGGAACGCTTCGTTGTGCTTGTTGTTGCGGAAGGTCTGCCATTCGGATTCGTTCGAGTGGGCGAGGATCGTGCCGTTGAACGGAATGGCGGAGAAGCCTTCCGTGCCCTTGAAGTTGCCTTCCTGCGTGGCCGTCAGCAAGGGATGCAGCATCTTGATCGGAGCCTTGAACATCTCGACGAATTCCAGCAGGCCCTGGTTCGCCAGACACAAGCCACCGGAATAGCTGTAGGCATCCGGGTCGTCTTGCGAGTGGCGGTCCAACTTGCGGATATCGACCTTGCCCACCAGCGAGGAGATATCCTGGTTGTTTTCGTCGCCGGGTTCGGTCTTGGCGATGGCCACCTGACGCAGCACCGAGGGGTTCAGGCGCACGACGCGGAATTGCGAAATGTCGCCGTCGAATTCCTTCAAGCGCTTGACTGCCCAAGGCGACATGATGCCCGTCAGGTAGCGGCGCGGAATGCCGTATTCCTTTTCAAGCGTGTCGCCAAAACGCTCCGGATGGAACAGGCCCAGCGGTGATTCGTTGACGGGCGAGCCCTTCAGCGCATAGATGGGATAGCTCTCCATCAGGGCCTTCAGCCGTTCCGCAATGGACGACTTGCCGCCGCCCACAGGGCCCAACAGATAGAGGATTTGCTTGCGCTCTTCCAGCCCCTGCGCGGCGTGTTTGAAGAACGCGACGATCTGCCCGATCACGTCCTCCATGCCGTAGAACTCCTGAAACGCCGGATAGCGCCGGATGGTCCGGTTGGAAAACAAACGGGAAAGACGTGGGTCGTTACGCGTATCCACGACCTCGGGTTCGCCGATTGCCGCAAGCATGCGCTCAGCGGGACTGGCGTACGCCATGGGATCACGTTTGGCGAGGTTCAGATATTCCTCAAGAGAAAGCTCTGACTCCTGCTCTCTTGCATACTGCGACTTGAAGCCTTCGACGATGTTTTGCACGGAAACCTCCTACAACACGCGAAAAATTCACTACGCCTACGTGTCCCCATTGTGCCTAAGTGCCTGCGCAATACTAGTCAAACTCGCATTTGGCATTTCCGGCCAGTTGTTATGTTGCTTTCGCCACACAGCAACCATGAAGCACGATCGGACCCTTATCGTTTAGGCTGCACGCGCCTGACACAAGTTCCGTCAGGGAATGCAACTTACGTGAATAAGTTAACTGGCTCGTCTTCAGCATATTGCTGTGGCAGGCACGCGTGGTGCGACTGCACATGAAATGGACAGCAATGATTTGAAGGGATGAGCGATATCCCGATGGATTCTTATGATTCGAGCAGTAGCCCGATGCGCCCGCCATGCGATGGCAGCGGACGTTCTGAAGAGCGCGTTGCGCTTCGTTCAGCAGCGTGCCGGTTCGGTTGTGAAATAGCGCCGATATCGCGGCACGGGAATCCGTGGTGACGAGGGCGTGTAGCGCGGTTCGGTGATGGCCGTATGCACGGAGCGCCAAGTCATGCGCCTATGCTAAAGCCAATTGACGGTTTTGTGGCAATTCATTTGGCGTAATGATCAAAATCGTAATGCGGGTTTTCAGCAAGGAAAACCACGCAAGTGAATCATTCGCAAACTTGCTGCAATTGCCGTGCCGAACGCGACGCAGGTCATCGCCAACCCGACTTTGCACGACCGCTTTAGCAGCCGTTGAGTCCGAGTGCTAGCACACGCGACCACGCCGCCATGGCCTGTGGCGTACGCTTGTGAAGCACTGCGCCGTGTGGATCAGGCAATTGGCGGCAACGCAACGCGCTGCATCAGCGTGCGCCAAGCGCCTTCCACGCGCGCGCGCAGACGCAGGTCCGCCCCCACCCGGGTGCTCTCGATGAATGCATAGCGTCGCGCGGCATCCAGATGCTCAAGCATCGGCAAACGAACCATGCCTGCGGCGTCACCAAGCAGCACGGGTGCCAGATACAGCAGCAACTCGTCCACGCAAGCCGATGCCACCAACGCCCCGCTCAAGCCCGCCCCGGCCTCCACATGCACTTCATTGAACTGTGCCTGCGCGAACCATTGCATCATGCCGGGCAGATCCACGCGGCCCGCCATCGCGCCCGGCAGCACCACAACTTGCACGTTCTTGTCGGCCAGGCGCGCGGCTTTGGCGGCGTCTTCACGCGCGGTGAAGATAATCACTTCAGCGCCATCGAACAAGCGGGCGGTTTCGGGGATGGCGAACATGCCGTCCACCACCGCCTTGCGCGGTTGGCGCGGCGTTTCAACGTCACGCACATTAAGCAACGGATCGTCTTTCAACACAGTGCCCATGCCGGTCAGCACCACGCAACTACGCGCGCGCCAGCGATGGCCGTCAGCACGGGCTTCGGGGCCGGTGATCCATTGCGACATGCCGTTATGCAAGGCGCTGCGACCATCCAGGGACGCCGCCATCTTCATCCAGACCCAAGGCAGGCCGCGGCTCATGCGCGAGATAAACCCCGCGTTGATCGCCAGCGCCTCTTCGGCGCAGACGCCTGTCGTCACCGCGATGCCCGCCGCGCGCAAACGGGCCAGGCCTTGGCCATTGACCAGCGGATTCGGGTCACCGATGGCCACCACCACGCGCGCCGGCTTTGCCGCCAGCACGGCATCCACGCAGGGTGGGGTGCGCCCGAAGTGACTGCAGGGTTCCAGCGTGACGTACAGCGTGGCGCCCGCCACCGTTTCGTTATGCGCGGCGGCGTCGCGCAATGCGCGGATCTCGGCATGGGGGCCGCCGGGTGGCTGGGTGGCCCCTTCGCCCAGCACCCGGCCATCACGCACAATCACGCACCCCACGCGAGGGTTGGGCGATGTGGTGTAAAGCACGCTTTCAGCCAGCGCCAGGGCGCGCCGCATCCAGAAGATATCGTCGGATTCGCTTGGGGTCGTCATGGCGGAATTGTATGTCTGGCCGCAGGTGTGCGGTGGACCTCCGGGCACTCGCACGGCGTATGCTGGCCCCAAGCGCGCCGGCCACCTGCATGTCCGTTTTGGGCCGGTATGTGGCTTGGGGCGATCTCGTTCAGGACCGATATGTCGCGCAGAATACGTTCGTACCCTTTAAAATCCTTGGCCAGGAGCCCGGAACATGAAGCAAGCACTGATCGTCATCGACGCACAAGAGTCTTTTCGCCACCGTCCGTTTTGGGACGAAGCCGAATATCCCGCATTTCTGACCAAGATCCAAGGGCTGATCGATTCAGCCAGCGCCCAGGGTATTCCGGTGCTTCAGGTGTTCCACAAAAGCCCGTCCGACGACGCCGCCAACCCGTTTTCCCTTGCCTCGGGACACGTCAGGACGCTTGAGGAATTGCGCATTTCGCCCACGGCCGTGTTCCACAAAACCGTACATTCGTCGCTGTATGCACAGGGCGAAGACGGCGCAACACTGCACGACTGGCTGCGTGAAAACGGCATCGAAGGCATCATCGTCAGCGGTATTCGTACCGAACAGTGCTGCGAGACGACATCGCGCCACGCCAGCGACGCCGGCTTCAAGGTGGTGTTCCCGACGGACGCCACGTTGACCTTCGCCATGCAAAGCCCCTCGGGCAAGCACTACACCCCCGCCGAGATCCGGGACCACACCGAGCTGGTGCTGAACGGCCGCTTTGCCCGCATCACCCACGCGGCCGACGCATTGGCCAGCTGAACAAGGCAAAGCCACGCATGGTTCCCGTGTATTTCGTCCTGACGCGGGGCATCGTCCTGCTGGACCTGGCGGGGCCCGCCGAAGCGTTCCGCGTCGCCGAAAAGCGATGCCCGGGAACATTTGAACAGCACTTCTGCGGCCCCACACCTGAAGTGGAAAGTGGTCTACCGGGCTTGAATCTGGCGCGCATCCGGCCATTACCGGCCGCTCTGCCCGCCAACGCGCTAGTCATTATTTCGGGCGTGGTAGACAAGCACACGCGCCTGGACTCGCCGGATGCGCACGCCATCATCGACTGGCTGGCCCTGCGCCACCCCGCGGACCAGTTCACGCTGATGACGGTGTGCGCGGGCGCGTTGTTCGCGGCCTCCGCCGGGCTGACCCGCCAGCGCGAGTGCACCACGCATCATTCTTGCCTTGCGCAATTGGCGGACATCGACCCCAGTGCGCGCGTGCACGACAACCGAATCTTCGTTGAAGACGGCAACCTGGTCAGCAGCGCCGGCATCACGGCGGGCATCGACCTGGCGTTGCATATGGTGGCGCGTCATTGCGGGCCGCGCGTGGCAAGCGAGGTGGCCCGCGACATGGTCGTCTACCAGCGCCGCGCGGGCACGGACTCCGCGCTGTCGCCGTGGCTGGAACACCGCAGCCACATGCACCCCGGCGTGCACCGCGTCCAGGATGCGGTGATCCGCAATCCGGCGGCGCCCTGGTCCGCGCAATCCTTGGCGGACCAGGCGCATACCAGCCCGCGCCACCTGACCCGGCTTTTTCGCGAACACGCTGGCTGTACGCCGATGGACTACCTCTATCAGATCCGGGTGGCGCTGGCACGCGACCTGCTGCGCGAAACGCGATTGGATCTGGAGCGCGTGGCGGAGAAGTCAGGATTTGGATCCGCGCAGCACATGCGCCGGGTCTGGCGCAAGTTCCAGCCGAATACGCCCAGCCTGGCGCGGTCGGCCCCCATGCAATAACGGCGCTGAAGCGCCGTTATTCGCGGGCGCGTGAACCGTGTTTATTCCTTGCGCAGCTTGCCGGGCAGCAGCGGCCCTTGCATTTCGCGGATGGCCTCGACGAATTCGCCAATGTCCTCGAAGCTTTTGTAAACGGACGCAAAGCGAACGTAGGCCACCTTGTCCAGCTTGCGTAGTTCGTTCATGACAAGTTCGCCGATATGTTCGGACGGCACTTCACGCTGGCCGCTGGCCAGCAGTTGTTCTTCGATACGCGCAACCGCCGCATCCACGTCTTCGGTGCTGACGGGGCGTTTGCGCAGCGCCAGGCTCAGGCTGGCGCGCAACTTGACGGGATCGTAGTCGCTGCGGCTGCCGTTGCGCTTCACGATGGAAGGCATGGCGAGCTCAACCCGTTCATAGGTGGTGAAGCGCTTGTCACAAGACAGGCAACGGCGGCGACGACGAATGGCATCGCCCTCTTCCGAGACCCGGCTGTCGACAACCTGCGTTTCGGCATGGCCGCAAAATGGACACCGCATGTGTGTTCCCTATAGGCACGGATAGCAAAATTTGAGCATATTGTAACGACGCTACCCCGGGGAAGCGTCGAGACGGGCTAATTCGTCCCCAATATCATCACGGCTAGGAACGAGGATAGCGCCCGCCGCCCTGAAAGCAAAGGGACGGCACCTTGCGGGGCCGTCCCTTGCGTGTCGTGATCCTTCGGCGGTAAACCCCCGAAGGTTTGTCACCGGATGCTTATTGCTTGCTGTAGACCGGCAGGCGCGAGGTCAGTTCGTTGACGCGGGCACGCACGGCGGCGATGTTGGCTTCGTCGCGCGGATTGTCCAGCACGTCGGCGATCAGGTTGGCGGTGAGTTCGGCTTCGGCTTCAGTAAAGCCGCGCGTGGTCATGGCCGGCGTTCCCAGGCGGATGCCGCTGGTCACGAAGGGCTTTTCCGGATCGTTCGGGATGGCGTTCTTGTTCACCGTGATGTGTGCCTGGCCCAGCACGGCTTCCGCTTCCTTGCCCGTGATGCCCTTGGCGCGCAGGTCAACCAGCATGACGTGGCTTTCGGTGCGGCCGGAGACGATGCGCAGGCCACGCTTGACCAGCGTGTCCGCCAAGACCTTGGCATTCTTGACCACTTGCTGCGCGTAGTCCTTGAAGCTGGGGTCCAGGGCTTCCTTGAACGCCACGGCCTTGCCGGCGATGACGTGCATCAGCGGGCCGCCTTGAATGCCCGGGAAGATGGCCGAATTGATGATCTTTTCGTGCTCGGCCTTCATCATGATGACGCCGCCGCGCGGGCCGCGCAGCGACTTGTGCGTGGTCGACGTGACGAAGTCGGCATGCGGCACCGGGTTGGGATAGGCGCCGCCGGCAACCAGACCCGCGTAGTGGGCGATGTCGACCATGAACAGCGCGCCGTTTTCGCGCGCGATGCGGGCCATGCGTTCGAAATCGATGTGCAGGGCATAGGCCGATGCGCCGGCCACGATCAGCTTGGGCTTGTGTTCCTTGGCCAGTTGCTCAACTTGCTCGTAGTTCAGGACTTCGTTTTCGTCCAGGCCATACGAGATGAAGTTGTACAGCTTGCCCGAAGCGTTGACCGACGCTCCGTGCGTCAGGTGGCCACCTTCGGCCAGGCTCATGCCCAACACGGTATCGCCCGGCTTCAGCACGGCCATGTACACGCCCTGGTTGGCCTGCGAACCCGAGTTGGGCTGCACGTTGGCGGCTTCAGCACCGAAGATCTGCTTCAGGCGATCAATGGCCAGTTGTTCAACCACGTCCACGTATTCGCAACCGCCGTAGTAACGCTTGCCCGGGTAGCCTTCGGCGTACTTGTTCGTAAGCTGCGTGCCCTGGGCCTGCATGACGGCCGGACTGGCGTAGTTTTCCGAAGCGATCAGCTCAATGTGCTGCTCTTGGCGTACGTCTTCCTTCTGGATGGCGGCCCAAACGTCCGGGTCAGCCTTGGACAAGGTGAGGTTGCGGTCAAACATGACGGGGGATTCCTGAGGCGGTAAGAGAGGAGAAAGCAGTGTCGGGTGGGTAAACCCGAAGAATCTGCGTAGTTTACCCCGTCAGCCGGAATCAATTGCCGCCAAAATGCGCCCGAAGCGGGCAAATTTCGGTCGAAGAGCGCGAAAACCACGGCGCCGGCTGCTGGCCGAAAACGCTGCTCAACCCGACTTGAAGAACTTTCATGCAATGGCGACGGAGTGGCAGTGACGACGGCGCCGACGTTGGCCAGCCTCACGGCTGCGCCGCCGGCCCTTGAACGAAAAAAGGGCCGCATTGCGGCCCTATCGAGGTTGCCCGTGACGCAAACTAGGCCTCGGTGGCGCCAATCTGCTTGGGGGCAAGACGCGGGTTGAGCGTGTATGTCCCCGTCACCGACGCCTGCGCCAGCACATGTTTCTGCATGGCGCGCAGCGCGTCTTCGCCCGTGAACGAGCCGTTCAGGTTCAGGCTGCTGACGTCCAGCGCATACAGGGTGAACACGTAGCGGTGCACGATGGAATCGTTCCAGGGCGGGCACGGGCCGTCATAGCCGAAATAATCGCCACTCATGTCGTGGTCGTTGGCGAACCACGACGAGTACGAATTGATACCTTGGCGGGCGTCCATGGGCGCCAGAGGGCCGCCTTTGCCACGGGGCGTGATTCCATTGGAAAAGGCGCCTTCGTCAATCTCGCGCATGTCAGCCGCCAGATCAATAAGCACCCAATGGAAGAAATCAACGCGCGGCAGGTCGGCTGGGACTTCGCGGTCTTCCTGGTTGACATCATCGGGCCGCGACGGCACGTCCGGATCATGGCAGATCAACGCGAACGACTGCGTTCCCGCCGGGACGTTGTCCCAGGAAAACTGCGGGTTGTAGTTATCAGCCAGCGCGACGTGCGATTGCGCATCGATCTTGCCGAACGCATAGCGATCCGGAATCGACTCGTGATCGGAAAAAGACAAACTCGAAAGTTCCATGTCGTGCTCCTTGAAATGCCGCAAGGGCGTACCAGCCCTTGTCCGTTTGCTCAGCGTATCAAAAGTTCGCAATCATGGGTTCAAGTTAACACGCGCGAACTTGCGCTTGCCCACCTGCACCACGTAAGTTCCAACCGGCAATTGCAACGATTTATCTTCGACCCGATCGCCGTTGACACGCACACCGCCTTGCTCCACGTTGCGCTGGGCTTCCGAGCCGGAGGCCACCAGACCCGCCTCGCGCAGCAGCTTCAGAATGCCAATCGGTGCGCCGCCTATGTTCACCTCGGGCATGTCCTCGGGAATGGCGCCATCGCGAAAGCGCGCCTCGAAGGAGGCGAGCGCGTCGTCCGCCGCCTTGGCGGAATGGAAGCGGGTGATGATTTCCTGAGCCAGCATGACTTTCGCATCGCGGGGGTTGCGGCCGCCATCCGTCTCTTGCTTGAGGGCTGCGATGTCTTCCAGCGAACGGAAGGACAGCAGTTCGAAGTAGCGCCACATCAGCGTGTCGGAAATCGACATGAGCTTGCCGAACATCGAGTCGGGCGACTCCGAAATACCGATGTAGTTGCCCTTGGACTTGGACATTTTCTCGACGCCGTCCGTACCCACCAGCAGCGGCATCGTCAGAATGCACTGGGGCTCCTGGCCATATTCCTTTTGCAACTCGCGCCCGACCAGCAGGTTGAATTTCTGATCGGTGCCCCCCAGCTCCAGATCGGACTTCAGCGCCACGGAGTCATAGCCCTGCATCAAGGGATACAGGAACTCATGCACCGAAATCGGGATGCCACCCTTGAAGCGCTTGGTGAAGTCTTCGCGCTCCATCATCCGGGCCACCGTATAGCGTGAAGCCAGTTGGATCATGCCGCGCGCGCCCAGGGGATCGCACCATTCGGAGTTGTAACGGATCTCGGTGCGGGCCGGATCCAGCACCAGGCTGGCTTGCGCGTAATAGGTCTTGGCGTTGGACTCGATCTGTTCGCGGGTCAGCGGCGGCCGTGTGCTGTTGCGGCCGCTGGGGTCGCCGATGGTGGAGGTAAAGTCGCCGATCAGGAAAATGACGTTGTGCCCCAGGTCCTGCAACTGGCGCATCTTGTTCAGCACCACCGTATGGCCCAGATGGATGTCCGGCGCGGTGGGATCCAGCCCCAGTTTGATGCGCAGCGGCACGCCGGTCGCGCGGCTCTTGGCCAGCTTGCGAGCGAATTCGGATTCAACCAGCAATTCGTCGCAACCGCGCTTGGCTATACGCAGATCGGCTTCGACTTCAGGAGTAATGGGGGCTTCAGAGGGAGACATGGCAGGGGGACCAAAGCGGCTTCAGCCGACAAAAAGGTGTAAAAAGTGACGAAAGCTATCGAAAATTCTAGCCGAATCAGCTAGGATACCGCCCAATCATACGCAACTACTATCTATACGCAGTTGCGGTTCGGCCTACCACCCCGTTGTTCACAAGATGCGCGCAGCGCCAGCCCTTGCCCCGGATATCGTGGCGCGCGGGGCCGATCGTGCCACGCACCCTGAGAGCCCAGCCACCTGAGAGGGTATCTTCACGATGAATCGTGGCCTCCACGAACTGGCGAGTAGCATCAAGCGCAAAGTTGCTGCCCTGTTTGCGCCCGTTGAGCCCAAGCCCCATCGCTCGGGACTTTTCCGCCGCACTCTTCTCGTCACCGCAATCGGTCTGTTTGCCGGCGCCGCCGCCTTGGGCATGGTGCAGCAACCCGACCGCTCCGAACTCCCCCCGTCCCGCATCATCCAGAGCATTCTGCCGCTGACCGCCGAGCAAGTCGAAGTCAGCACGCCGAGCGCCGCGCCGTACATCAGCGAAACCCGCATCCGCCCCGGGGACACGCTTTCCGCGGTGCTGCAACGGCTGGAGCTGGACGCGCCCAACCTGCAAAGTTTCCTGACGCACGACGCCAGCGCCCGCAGCATCTATAAGCTGTACCCGGGACGCTCGGTGCAGGCCGCCACGGATGAGCAGGGCAAGCTGATCTGGCTGCGCTACATCCACACGCCCGGCAACGAAAGCGATGGCCAGGTGGTGACGCGCATGCTGCATGTTGCCCCCTCGGGCGATAGCTACAAAGCCGAGGAAGTCACTGAAAGCACCGAGCGCCAGACACGCGTTGCCGTGGGCACGATCAAGTCGTCGCTCTTTGGCGCCACGGACGGCGCCGGCATCCCCGATTCGGTCACCATGCAGATGGCCGACATCCTCAGCGCCAAGATCGACTTTCTGCGCGACCTGCGTCAAGGCGACCAATTCCGCGTGGTGTACGAAGTCCGCTCCCACGACGGCCGCTACGCTGGCGCGGGCCGCGTGCTGGCCCTGGAATTCATCAACGGCGGCAAGACGTATAACGCCGTGTGGTTCAGCCCGGACGAAAAGTCGGGTTCGTATTACGACTTCGACGGCACCAGCCTGCGCGGCGCCTTCTTGCGCACCGCGCTGAAGTTCAGCCGCATCAGCTCCACGTTCGGCATGCGCATGCATCCGATCCACAAGACCTGGACCGGCCACAAGGGCGTGGACTACGCCGCGCCTTCGGGCACGCCGATCCATGCCACGGCGGACGGCACGGTTGAGTTCTCGGGCTGGCAGAACGGCTACGGCAACGTGGTCATCGTGAAGCATCACGGCAAGTATTCGACGCTGTACGCTCACCAGAGCCGCATCGCCGCCGGCATCACCAAGGGTTCCAAAATCTCGCAAGGCCAATTGCTGGGTTACGTCGGGTCCACAGGCTGGGCCACCGGCCCGCACCTGCACTACGAGTTCCGCGTCAACAACGTGCCGATCGACCCCCTGTCGGTGGACCTGCCCGTTGCCCGCGCCCTGGAGCCGGCGGAAGCTCGCGCGTTCAACCAGGCTGTGGCGCCGTACAAGCAGCAAATCCAACTGTTGACGCAGTTCCAGCAGACGCTGCCCGACGCGCTGACCAACGTGGCCAGCCGCTAGACGGCTAGCAATAGCAAACGTCCTGAAAGGCGGCCCGCGCACACTCTGCCGGCCGCCTTTTTTCTTTGTTGAGGCGCCCGTGAACTCCACCGTACCTGTATCGTCCGCCAGCGCGGCGCTTTATATCGGCTTGATGTCGGGCACCAGCGTCGACGGCGTAGACGGCGTGCTGGTGCGCCTGGCCGACACGCAAGCGCCCCAGGTGCTGGCCAGCGCCAGCCTGCCCATGCCCGAGAACTTGCGGCGCGAACTACTGGCATTGAACCGATCCGGCGACGATGAGCTGGCGCGCGCCGCCCTGGCCGCCAATGCGTTGGCCCGGCTGTATGCCCAGGCCGTGGCCGGCTTGCTGCGGGATGCGGGGTTGAGCGCCCGCGATGTGACCGCCATCGGCGCGCACGGCCAGACCGTCAGGCACCGTCCAGAGAGCGGCTATACCGTGCAGCTCAACGCACCCGCCCTGCTTGCGGAACTCAGCGGCATTGATGTGGTGGCGGATTTCCGCAGCCGGGATGTGGCGGCGGGCGGCCAAGGCGCACCGCTGGTTCCTCCCTTCCACGCTGCCATCTTCGGCGCGCCGCAAGGCCGTGCCGTTCTCAACCTGGGTGGCATCGCCAACGTCACGCTGCTTGTGCCTGGCATGCCTGCACGCGGCTTCGACACAGGGCCGGCCAATGTTCTTCTTGACGCATGGTGCCAACGTCATTTGGGCTCGCCCTATGACGCGGACGGCCGCTGGGCCGCCACGGGCCAGGTCGTGGCCCCCCTGCTTGAACAGTTGATCGCCAGCGAACCCTGGTTCGCCCTTCCCGCGCCGAAATCCACCGGTCGCGATCTATTCAACCTGCAATGGCTGGATGACCGCCTTGCGACATTTGACGGCCCTACGCCGGCTCCGCAAGACGTGCAGGCGACCCTGCAACGCCTGACCGCGCGTACGGTTGCCAACGCCATCGACGCGGCTGCCGCACAGACGCAAGAGGTTTTCGTGTGTGGAGGCGGGGCGCGCAACGGCGGCCTGATGCGGGAACTGACGTATTGCCTGCAACGCCCCGTGCATCCGACCGACGCGCTTGGCGTGCCGGCGCAGCAGGTCGAAGCGCTGGCCTTCGCCTGGCTGGCGCAGGCCTTTGTTCAACGCAAACCCGCGGGACAACCCGCGGTGACAGGCGCGCGCGGCCCGCGGGTGCTGGGCGCACTGTATCCGGCATGACGGGCGAGCGTTTCGCGGGAGTGTCAGACCAATGCAAAAAAAGCCCTTCGGCATGCCGAAGGGCTTTTACTTTCCTGCCAGGGCGATTACACCGAGAACGAGGAACCGCAGCCGCAGGTGGTGCTGGCGTTGGGATTGCGGATAACGAATTGGGCGCCTTCAAGGTCTTCCTTGTAGTCGATTTCAGCACCGACCAGGTATTGAAAGCTCATCGGGTCAACAAGCAGTTGAACGCCAGCCTTGTCCAGCACGGTGTCGTCTTCGTTCACGACTTCGTCAAACGTAAAGCCATACTGAAAGCCCGAACAGCCGCCACCTTGGACGAAGACGCGCAGCTTCAGGTCGGGGTTGCCTTCTTCGGCCAACAAATCCTTCACTTTGGCGGCAGCCGAGTCGGTAAATACCAAGGGCACAGGCGGGGCGGCCTGAAGATCGACGGTTTCGGTTACTGCATTCATGGTTCACTCCTGGCCGGATCGGCCATATTTCGGTGAGCGGCAACGGCGCTCGCATGGTGTCACTATAGCGCAGGGCTTGACTAGACTCAAAGTTCCAGTTTGACACTTCGCGAGGCGCGGACGGTTTCGCCTTCGAGGACGCTGACGGTCACACTTTCGGGGACAAATCCCTCGGGAATCGCCAGGATGCCCTGGCTGCGTTGGTACTGATCAAACTGCAAGGCCAGCGATGCGGCTGACGTCGACTCGCCCGTGGCGGTTACCGGGCCAGCTTCGGCCCTCACCTGCATGGGGGCCAGTTCCACCGTAACGGTCTCTCCCCCGAGCACACCGGTGGCCTGAAACCGCAGCGCACCCGCAAAAACAGCACCGCCATTGCGGCCGCTGCGCATCAGCAGCACCTTGTAGCGCAAACCGCCGCCTTCACGGTCTATCTGCACGCCGCGGATATCCACCGACCCTTCCGGCCCAGCGGGCAACAACTGCTCGTAGAACGCCAATTGGTCGCGTACCCGGCCAAGCTCGGCCTGAGCCGTGCGCAACTGGGTTTCGAGCTCTTGGCGTGCCGCGCGCTCGATGACGAGTTCGCCGTCCGCCGTATCCAACTGGCTTTGGGTGTAGCGCAACTGCGCGCCCTGTTGGCGCATGGCTTCGGCTTGCGCCTCGGCCTGCTGCTTGCTGATCACCACTGCGTCCTGCGGCCGTGCTTGCCGCAGCGCGTAGCCGTAACCAGCGGAGCCGCCCACCAACAGGCCGATCAGCGCCCCTGCCAGCATGCGGCGCAGCCCGCTCCTGGAGCGGGGTGGCGGGCTGGGGGAAGCGGAGTCGGCTGGCATAAAGCGCGCAAGGCCGGCAGCATACAGCGCCAGCCCTTGCAAAACATCAAGGCAGAATGGCCACCTGGTCCAGGCCCGTGGACTCGGCAACACCGAACATCAAGTTCATGTTCTGTACTGCTTGGCCCGCGGCGCCCTTGACCAGATTGTCCTGGACGACCAGGACGATCAATTGGTCACCATTGCCCGGGCGGCTGAGTGCGATACGCAGGTTGTTCGACGCGCGCACTGAACGGGTTTCGGGCAGGCTGCCGGCCGGCATGACGTCAACAAAAGGCTCATTGGCGTAGCGCTGTTCAAACAACGCCTGGAAGTCCGTGTCGCGCGCCTCGGGCAAGATGCGGGCGTACAGGGTCGAGAACATGCCACGGATCATCGGCACCAAGTGCGGCACGAACGTCAGACCAACCTTGCCCCCGGCAATCTTCTCCAACTGGGCTACGATTTCCGGATGATGGCGGTGGCCGGCCACCCCATAAGCCTTGAAATTGTCGGACGCTTCCGAAAACAGAGAACCCACTTCCGCCTTGCGGCCCGCGCCCGACACGCCGGACTTGCAGTCGGCGATCAGCGTTTGCGTATCCACCAGCGACTTGCCGCCTTCCAGCAGCGGCGCCAGACCCAACAACACGGTGGTGGGGTAGCAGCCGGGGTTACCGATGACGCGGGCCTTGGCAATGGCGTCGCGGTTCAGCTCCACCAGGCCATATTGAGATTCGGCCAGGATGTCGGGGCAGGTGTGGGGAATCTTGTACCAGCGTTCGAACGTGGGGATGTCCTGCAGACGGAAATCAGCGGCCAGGTCGATGACGCGGGTGCCCGCGGCGATCAGTTCCTGGGCTTGCGCCATCGCAACGCCATGAGGTGTGGCGAAGAACACCACGTCGCAGTCCGTCAACGAGGCCTTTTCGGGCGCGGAAAAGGCCAGGTTCACTCGGCCTCGCAGGTTCGGGTACATATCAGCGACCGGCAGCCCGTCTTCCTTGCGGGACGTGATGGCGGTCAATTCCACGTTGGGATGCTGCGACAGCAAGCGCAGCAGCTCGACGCCGGTATAACCGGTGCCGCCGACAATACCAACCTTGATACGGGTATTCGATGCTTGGGCCATGATAGGTATGAACTCTTCGTAGGACGAAAACAGATTGTATCGCCCGGAGAATACAGGGTTGTGCCGACGCGAGCATCGCGATGGCCATCTGGACTCATCCGACCGGCTTAGATGGGGCGGAGTTCCGCGCAGCAGAAGCTGGCCACCGGAGCCGTAGCTTCATCACCGCCCAAAAAACAAAAAACCCGCCGAAGCGGGTTTTTTGCAGCAACATTAACGCTTGCTGAACTGCTTGCGACGACGTGCCTTGCGGAAGCCGACCTTCTTACGTTCGACTTCACGGGCATCGCGGGTCACAAAGCCAGCTTGCGACAGTGCGGGCTTCAGGGTCGCGTCGTAGTCGATCAGGGCACGCGTGATGCCGTGACGGACTGCGCCAGCCTGGCCGGTTTCACCGCCGCCGTGGACGTTGACTTTGATGTCGAACGATTCCAGGTGGCCGGTCAATTCCAGCGGTTGGCGCACGATCATGCGACCAGTTTCGCGGGCGAAGAAATCGTCGACGGGCTTGCCGTTGACAACGATCTTACCCGTGCCCTTCTTGATGAAAACGCGAGCCACCGAAGTTTTGCGACGGCCGGTTCCGTAATTCCAGTTACCGATCATGGCGTTTCCTTAGATATCCAGCGTCTTGGGCTGCTGGGCGGTGTGCGGGTGCTCGGCACCAGCATAGACCTTCAGCTTCTTGATCATGGCGTAGCCCAGAGGACCCTTGGGCAGCATGCCCTTGACGGCCTTCTGAATGGCGCGACCGGGAAAACGCTCTTGCATTTTCTCGAAGTTCGTTTCGCGGATACCGCCCGGGTACGTGGTGTGGCGGAAGTACTTCTTGTCCTTCGCCTTGGTACCGGTAACGACGATATCGGAAGCGTTGATGATGACGATGTAATCGCCAGTATCAACGTGCGGCGTGAATTCAGGTTTGTGCTTGCCACGCAGACGACGTGCGACTTCGCTGGCCACACGACCGAGGACTTTGCCCTTGGCGTCGATCACAAACCAGTCACGTTGGACTTCATGCGGCTTGGCCACAAAGGTCTTCATGATGGTTCCTAAGAATAAAAAGTTCTTGCTGGCTAGAACGTCTAGCCAGTGTTCTTTCCCCAACTGGGCAAAAGCTGATCAACCGAAACCCAGAATTTTGGTTCGGGTTTTTGCCTTCAGTTTTGCCTTTATCGACGTCCCGCCTAAGCGTTATTACCCGCCCGTGCAATGGTCAAAATGAGGGAAAGCCTGAAATTCTAACACGGCTGCTCAAAAATTGGGCAAGTGAAAAGAAGTCAGGCGGTGGCTGGCCGCAAGCCATGTTGCAGCCAGCGCACATGCAAATCCGGGGACAAAACCCCGGAACGCCAGGCGCGGTCAGGCGCCCAGATACGCTTCAAGCACCCGCGGATGGCCCAGCAATTCGCGGCCCGTGCCCGACAGCGCCATGGCGCCGTTTTCCAGCACATAGCCGCTTTGGGCAATCTTCAGCGCCTGGCGCACATTCTGCTCCACCAGGAACAGGGTCAGGCCGTCGGCATTGATGGCGCGCAGTGATCGGAAAATTTCCTGCACGACGATCGGCGCCAGGCCCATCGACGGCTCGTCCAGCAGCAGCAGGCGGGGCTTGGCCATCAGGGCCCGGCCGATAGCCAGCATCTGCTGTTCGCCGCCGGACAGGTTGCCCGCGATGCCCGTGATCCGTTCCTTCAGGCGCGGAAACAGGTTGAACACATATTCCAGATCGGAACCCACATTCTTCAGGCCCCGGCGGTAGGCGCCCAGTTCCAGGTTTTCCTGCACCGTCATGGTGGTCAGGATTGCCCGGCCCTCAGGCACTTGCACGATGCCGCGCGCCACCAGTTGGTGTGGGGCCAGGTTGGTGATGTCTTCGCCTTCGAACATGACGCGACCGCGCGCCTTGGGCAACAGGCCCGACAGCGCCAGCAGCGTGGTCGATTTGCCGGCGCCATTGGCGCCGACCAGGGCGGTGATTTCGTTGGCGTTCAGGTCCAGATCGATGCCGCGGACGGCTTCGATATGGCCGTAGTTGACCTCGAGCCCGCGGACTTCAAGCATCGCGCTCATTGTGCAACCTCCGCGCAACGCGCTACGGGATTCGTATTGGGAGCGGCCCAGCGACTCATTTGGCTGCCTCCACTTGTTCGGTGTCTTCGTCGTCTTCGCGACCCAGATAGGCCTCGATGACTTGCTCGTTGTTGCGGATCTCGTCGGGGCCGCCGCAAGCGATGATCTTGCCGAAGTTCAGCACCGCGATGCGTTCGCACAAGCCCATGACAAAGCGCATGTCGTGCTCGATCATCAGAATGGTGTAGCCGCGGTCACGAATGGCGAGGATCTCGCGCATGAGTTCGGCACGTTCGCCGGTGTTCATGCCCGCAACCGGCTCGTCCAGCAGCAGCAGCTTGGGCTCGGTGGCCAGCGCGCGCGCCAGCTCCAGGCGGCGCTGTTCGCCGTAGGACAGGTTGTCGGCCAGATCATTGGCCTTGTGATCCAGACGCATCCACGTCAGCAGTTCGTGCGCGCGTTCGCGGGCGCGCTTTTCGTGCTCGCGGTAGGCCGGCAGGCCCAGCAGCAGGCTGGGAAAGCCGTAATTCATGTGCCGGTAGGCGCCGACCACCACGTTTTCCAGCAGCGTCATCTCTTTGAAAAGACGAATGTTCTGGAACGTGCGGGCAATGCCCATGCGCGTGATGCTGTGCGGCTTCTTGCCCAGCACGCTGTCGCCCTGGAACGTGATGGTGCCGCCGCTGGGCGGCAGCAGGCCGGTGATCAGGTTGAACACCGTGGTCTTGCCGGCGCCGTTGGGGCCGATCAAGCCGAAGATGGACCCTTCGGGCACGGACAGGTTGACGTCATGCAGCACATGCAGGCCGCCGAAGCTCTTGGAGACGGAAGAAAGCTCAAGCATGGCGCTTGCCTCCCTGGCCGCCCGAGCCTTGACGCATCCAGCGCTTGAAACGCGCCGGATCCCAGATGCCTTGCGGCAGGAACAACACAATCACCACCAGAATCACTCCGTTGGCGACCAGGCGCAGATCCGCAAAACCGCGCAGCAATTCCGGCAGCACGGTAATGATGAAGCTGCCCAGCACGGGACCGGCCAAGCCGCCGATACCGCCCAGGATGGCCATGGTCAGGATTTCAACACCACGGTCAAAGCCGTATTCATTGGGGCCGATGAAGAAGGTCAGGTGCGCGTTCAAGGCGCCAGCCAGGCCCGCGATCATCGCGCCGGCCACGAACGCCAGCATCTTGTTGGCGCGCACGTCGATGCCCATCAGCCCAGCCGCCGTTTCGTCGCCACGGATGGCGTCGAACGAGCGTCCGATCTTGGAGGCGCGCACACGCCACAGCACGAACAGAACGATCACCACCGCCAGCACCACATGCCACCACTGCGTCAGTTGCGGAATGCCGTTCAGGCCCAGGGCGCCGCCAGTGAGCGATTCGGTGTTCAGGATGGTGACGCGCACCACTTCGCCAAAGCCCAGCGTGGCCATGGCCAGATAGACCCCTGACAACCGCAGTGTCGGCAAGCCGATCAAGGCCGCGACCAATGCGGGCGCAGCCATGCCCCCGGCAAGCGCGACCGAGAACGGGGCGTCGTAGTTCATGGTGAGCAGCGCGGCGGTATACGCCCCGATACCCATGAAGGCGGCATTGGCCATGGCCAGCATGCCGCAGGCCAGGGTCAGCCAGATGGAGAGGGCCAGCAAGGCATTGGTGCCCAGCGTAAGCACCAGGTTGCCGTAAATGGCCCAGAAGTTTTCGAATCCGCTCATTCTTTAAGCCTTGCGTTGAACCACTTTGCCGAACAGTCCTTGCGGGCGCACCAGCAGGATCAGGAACAGCAGGCCGAAAGCCACCGCGTCGCGCATGGTGGAGCCGATATAGGCCACCGACAGCACCTCGGCGAATCCCAGGAACAGACCGCCCAGCATGGCGCCGCGTATGTCGCCCATGCCACCCAGGATGATGACCGCGATGCCCTTGTGCAGCATCGGCTGGCCCATCAGCGGGAACAGCGCGTTCGAGTACAGGCCGATCAGCACGCCGGCCACGCCACCCAGGGCGGCGGCGGCGAACGAGGTCGTGACGAACAGTTTTTCAACGTTGATGCCCAGCAGCCACGCAGCCTTGGGCGATTCGGCGATGGCGCGTAGCGCGCGGCCGAATTGCGTGCGGCGCATCACGTACATCAGCACGGCCATCAACGCGAACGACAGGAAGATGATGCCCAGTTCGATGACGGTCAGGTGCAAGCCCGCGACTTCGATCACTTCTTCGGGCACGGTGCCGTGCGGGAAGCGCAGGTTGCTGGCGCCGAAGATGCTCTGGGCGCCGTTATTCAGGATGATGCCTACACCAATGGTGGCGATCATGGGAATCAAGTGCGGCGCGTTGCGCTTGCGCAGCGGCTTGAGCACCAGGTAGTCGATGATGACCCCAGTGAAGCCAGCGACGAAGAAGGCGGCCATCAGCGCGCCCCACAGGGGCAGGCCGAATTGCTGAACCACGAACAGTGCCGCATAGGCGCCAACCATGAAGACGGCGCCGTGCGCCAGGTTGATCACCCCGAGCACGCCGAAGATCAGCGTGAAGCCCAGCGCGAACAGTGCATACACACAGCCCAGCGACAAGGCATTGACGAATTGTTGTTCGAACATGATGGGACTTTCCAGATCTATGAGGGCCCCATGCAGCGCCCACTGCATGGCCTGACGCCGCCCGCGAAGACGGCATTGCTTTTATGGGGACGGCCCTGCGATAAAAAGCGCCTTGCGGGCTGCCTGACGGCGGTCCGCAAGGCGCATCCCCCCGCGCGGGGATGCGTAGCGCTTACTTCTCGATGACGTACTTGCCGTCCTTGGTCACGCTGACGATCGGCGACTGGTCGGCATCGTAGCCAGCGGGCTTGCCGGCACGGTCCTTGGCTTGGCGGAACTTGAACGGGCCAGTGGCGCCGGTCCAGGTCACAGCGGGCAAGGCGTCGCGCAGGGCCGCGCGGTCCTTGGCCAGTTCACCAGTGATCTTGGTGTTCTTCAGCGCCTGGGCCACGATGTACAGGGCGTCATACGACTGCGCCGCGAACTGGTCGGGCGAACCGTTGAACTTGGCTTTGTAGGCGTCGATGAACTTGACGTTCTCGGGGGCCTTGTTCTCGATGGACCACGGGCTGCCGATCCACAGATTGTTCGATGCGCCGCCCGGGGCCAGGTCGAAAATCTTGACCGAGTTCATGCCGTTGCCGCCGATGACGGGCACGTTCAGGCCCAGTTGACGGGCCTGCACCATGATGGGCGCGCCTTCGGCCAGCAGTGCGGACAGCACGATGGCGTCGGGGTTGGTGCCCTTGATCTTGGTCAGTTGCGCCTTGAAGTCCACGTCGCCCTTGGCGAACGTTTCGGTCGTGGTGACCGGAATCTTCTGGTCTTCCAGGGCCTTCTTGAAGTTGTCGTAGCCGCTCTTGGTGAAGACGTCGTCGTTACCGTAAAGCACGGCCACGTTCTTCAGGCCGGTCTTTGCCTTGACGGTGGAAATGGTGGCCGGCAGCACGTCGGCTTCAGTGACCGAGTTGCGGAACACGTAGTTGCCGATGGACGTGATGCCGTCAGCGGTATTGGACGTGCCAAAGGCAACCGTCTTGGCTGCTTGGGCGACAGGGTCGGCGGCTTGGGCCGAGTTCGACAGCGTCGGGCCGAAGACCATCAGGACGTTGTCTTTGAAGATCAGTTTCTTGAAGACGTTGATGGCTTCTTCTTTCTTGCCTTGTTCGTCTTCAACCACCAGCACCAGCTTGTTGCCGTTGATGCCGCCCGCGGCGTTGATTTCGTCAGCGGCAAGCTGGAAACCGTTGCGAATCGACACGCCATACTGAGCGGCGCCGCCGGACAGGGCTTCCGCCACACCCAGCTTGATGTCAGCCGCGTGCGCAGCCGGGACGATACCGGCGGCGATCAGCGCGGCCAGCAGCTTCTTGGTCTTGGATTGCATGGTTGATACCACCTTAAAGTCTGTCTCGGAATATTGGTAATCCGGGCTGGTGTAATCCCACCGGATTGACGTCATATGCCGCCTAAAGGCGCCATGGTTGCGCGTCAAGACCCGGGATATTACTCCTTTGTATCAGGCCGAAACTCGAATGTGGTTCGAGAAAAGCCCGAAAACCGCCCATTTTTTTGTAAAAAATGCGGTATTACTAGCAAAAACCCTACTTTGCACTGAATGCCATTCGGCCATCGGCGCCCTCCTTGCTACCTGCCAGAAAGCGCCACGGCCACATACTGGCCATAGGCGTTTTCCGTCAAGCGGAACCACGGCATTTCGCTGTCGCGAAAGCCCATGTAACTGTCGTGTATTGCCTTGAACCGCGCGTCTTTGGCGCTCAAGTCCTGATAGACCTTCTGGGTGGCCTCAAAGGCCACGTCCAGGATAGAGCGCGGAAACGCGCGCACTTGCGTGCCGCTTGCCGACAATTGCGCCAGCGTGGCCGGGTTGCGCGCGTCGTAGCGCGCGGTCAGCGATCCATGCGCGGCCAGCGCCGCAGCCTGAACGACCGACTGATAGTGCTTGGGCAGCTTGTTCCACGCTTCGTCATTGATATAGAGCGACAACTGCTCGCCGGGGACGCACCATCCCGGCCCGTAGTAATACTTGGCTACTTTATTCAGCCCAAGTTTGGCGTCGTCATAGGCGCCTGCCCCGGCAATGCCCTGCAGGCCCTCTTTTTCGAAGGCTTCGGCCAGCGGCGCCTGGCTTGCCGGCTGCGGCGCCACTCCCAAGTGCGCCAGCACGTCGGCGGCCAGCCCAGCCATCTGCATCTTCAGGTCTTTCAGGTCGGCCTGGCGCTTGATTTCCTTGGCGTACCAGCCGTCCATCTGCGCGCCGGTATTACCCAGCGGGAAATTGATGATCTTTTCGGGCTTGAAGAGTTCGCGCGTCAGGCGCAGGCCGTCGCCCTCGCTCATCCAGGCATTCATCTGGCGCGCGTTCAGCCCGAAGGGAACGGCGGCGTCAAAACAGAATGCTGGGCTTTTTGCGTAAAAGGCGCGCGAGGAACCGTGACCGCATTCCACCTTGTTGGTGGAGACCGCTTCCAGCAGGTCTGCCGCCGGCACGATCTCGCCTTCGGGGAAATGGCGGATGTTGAATTTTCCGCCCGTGGATTCCGACACGAATTTGCAGAACTGCTCGCCCGCGCCAATGCGCAAGTCCAGCGCGGCGGGAAAGGCCGAAGCCAGACGCCAACTTAACGACGGCATGTCTTGCGCAAACGCAGGCGTGCTGACCGCGGCGCCCGTTGCGACGGCGCCCAGCCCTGCGTGCTTCAAGAATGAACGTCGTTGCATCGCGATGCTCCTGAACAGCAGCTTCTAGGGACTTCGAGCAATACCCGCCGGATATTACACGCTGAGCGCGGGTGGGTGAGTAGAGGAATTCCCGGGCTATGGGGGATGGTTTGGGTGGGAGGGTGGTGATGGGTTTGCGCGTTGCAGGCCTTCATTCTTTTGCCTGCGGTCTCGCGCTACACCCATCCTACGATCGTAGGATGGGTGTAGCGCGGCAAGCCTTGAACAAAAAACAAACCGCCGCCGCGCTAACCCATCATGGCCCCCGCGCGCTGATCAATCACGTACCCGCAATCGCCATTTGCTCGATCAAGATCGAACCCGTGGTCTTCGTGCCGCGCGAAATGGTATCGGCGCCCACCGCTACGATTTGCTGGAACATGTCGGCCAGATTGCCGGCAATGGTGATTTCCTGGACGGCGTGCTGGATCTTGCCGTTTTCCACCCAGTAGCCGAACGCGCCGCGCGAGTAGTCGCCCGTCACGTAGTTGACGCCCTGCCCGATCAGTTCGGTAACCAGAAAGCCCGTGCCCATCTTCTTGAGCATGGCTTCGAAATCGTCGCCACGCTTGGTCTGCGTGGAGCTGAACACCAGGTTGTGCGAGCCGCCCGCGTTACCGGTGGTGGTCATGCCCAGCTTGCGCGCCGTGTAGCTAGACAGGAAATAACCTTCCAGCACGCCCGCCGACACGACGTTGCGGCGGTGGGTGCGCACGCCTTCGTCGTCAAACGGCGAACTGCCCATGGCGCCCGGGATGTGCGGGTCTTCGGTCAGGTTGATGTGCTTGGGGAAGATGGGCTTGCCCAGCGCATCAAGCAGAAAGCTGGCCTTGCGGTAAAGCGCCCCGCCATTGACGGCTTGGGTCAGCGCACCCACCAGGCCCAGCGCCAGCGGGGCCTCGAACAACACCGGAAACTTGCCGGTGCGGATGCGGCGGGCCGACAGGCGCGACAAGGTGCGTTCGGCGGCATAACGGCCGATGGACTCGGGCGAGGCCAGCTTGGCGGGATCGCGTTCAGACGTGTACCAGTAGTCGCGCTGCATGCCGTTGCCACGGCCGGCGATGGGGGCCACCGACAGGCTGTGCCGCGAATAGGGGTAGCCGCCCAGGAAGCCGCGGCTGTTGCCCATCACGAACTGGCCTTCGTAGGTGCCGACGGTGGCGCCATCGGTGTTGGTGATGCGCGAATCGACGTCGCGCGCGGCGCGTTCGGCGCGCAACGCCAGCTCAGCGGCTTCTTCGGTGGAAACCGTCCAGGCGTGATGCAGGTCCAGGTTGGGAAATTCAGTAGCCAACTGATCAGCGTCGGGCAAGCCGGCGGCCGGATCGGCGGCGGTGTGGCGGGCGATGTGCCAGGCGGCTTCGACCGTCTGGCGCAGGGCGGCTTCGGAAAAGTCGGAGGTCGAGGCGGAGCCACGGCTCTGGCCGGCGTAGACCGTCAGGTCCAGCGAGCGGTCGCGCGTCTGCTCAACGGTCTCGATGTCGTTCTTGCGGACCGTGACCGACAGCCCCAGGCTTTCCGAGACTTCCGCCGCCGCGTCCGAGGCCCCGATCTGGCGCGCATAGGCAAGGGTTTGTTCGACGAGTTCGGAAAAACGCGCGTGATTCGCCGCCAGCGGCAGGGATGAGGAGGATTTAACCATTGCTGTCCAATTTGCAGAGACGGTTATCATAGCCAAGTCTGTCATTGCGCAGTTTTCCATGAATTCCCATACTGAAGAAGAATCCGTCGACGACGGTTACGACGAGAACGGCTACGACCGTCCCAGCAAGTCCCAGGTCAAGCGTGAAATGCACGCCCTGCTGGACCTGGGCAAGCAGCTGATCGAACTGTCCCCCGACCGCCTCAAGCAATTGCCGCTGGCCGAGCGCCTCTATGAGGCGATCCGCACAGCGCAGCGCACGACCGGGCGCGAAGGCCGACGCCGCCAAGTCCACTTTGTGGGCAAGCTGATGCGCGACGCGCCCGCTGACGAAATCCGCGCCCAGCTTGATGTCTGGGAAAACGGCTCGCGTGAAGAAACCGCCGCCATGCATCGCCTGGAAGGGCTGCGCGACCGTCTGCTGGACGACGACGACGCGCTGACCACGCTGCTGGCGAAAAACCCGCAAGCCGATGCGCAGCAATTGCGCACGCTGATCCGCGCCGCGCGCAAGGAAAAGCTGGGCAACGCCTCGCTGCTGCAAGGTCAGGAACCGCAAAAGAAGCACTATCGCGCCTTGTTCCAGGCCTTGAAGACCTTGACGCTCTGATTCCCCCTTCCTGAAATTTTTCCCGCGGCCGCCATGAACGCTCCCACTGACCTGCTCGATTGCATCGAGATCGAAACCGCCCCCAACCCCACGCACGCCGTCATCTGGCTGCATGGCTTGGGCGCCGATGGCAACGACTTCGCCCCCATCGTGCCGGAACTGGACTTGCCCGCGGGCCTGGGGGTGCGCTTTGTGTTCCCGAACGCGCCGGTCCAGCGCGTGACGATCAACAACGGCATGGCGATGCGTTCCTGGTACGACATCCTGGTCATGGATCTGGTGCGCGTGGAAGACGCCAAGGGCATCCGCGCGTCGGAAGCCGCCGTGCACAAGCTGATCGCCCGCGAAAATGCGCGCGGTATTCCGACGTCGAACATCGTGCTGGCGGGATTCTCGCAAGGCAGCGCCATGACCTTGCATACGGGGCTGCGGCTGCCGGAGAAACTGGCGGGGATGATGGCGCTGTCCGGGTATCTGCCGCTGGTGGACACGGCCGAGGCGGAACGCAATGCCGCCAATAACGCCACGCCTATCTTCATGGCCCATGGGCAGTACGACCCGGTCGTGTCGCTGGCGCGCGCCGAGGCGTCGTTGGCGGAGTTGAAGCGTTTGGGTTACGACGTGCGCTGGCACACGTATCCAATGCCGCATTCGGTCTGCGCCGAGGAAGTGCGGGACATTTCGGCGTTCTTGAATGACGTGTTGAGGTGATGCTGGGGCCGACTGTCGCGGGGGCTGTGATGGGTTCCGCGCGGTTGGCACTGGTGATTTGCTGCCTGTGATTTCGCGCTTCACCCATCCTACGGGGCTCGACTGCCGTCGGGCTGTGATGGGTTCCGCGCGCTTGGCGGTCGTGATCTGCTGCCTGTGATTTCGCGCTTTACCCATCCTACGGGGCTCGACCGTCGTTCGTAGGATGGGTGTGGCGCGCCCAGATCGCCGCGCGAGCGCCATCCGTCTGCGCGCAAACCCATCAACCCATCCCAACCTTATTCTGTATACCAACTGGTATCCAAGCCCTAAATTCTCCTGGGCTGAACGGCGCTCGTCCATAGAGAAAAACGCCAATCCCAAAATGCTTGTCGCCCTCTTGTATTGAATATAGTATTCGATCCATGCCTTATCGGCCCGGGCAGCAGGTGTTCGGGCTTCCCTGTTGTTGTTGTCGATTCCACCCCATTGGCCGTGCCGCGCCGGGTTTCGGCGTGCCACAAAGACGCAGGAGAAAGTCCCGTGAAATTCTTGCCATTGCCCCGTCTGGCGGGCGCGGCGTTGCTTGCGCTGATCGCCCCGCTGTTTGCCCCCTCGGCCGCTCAGGCCCAAGCCTTGAATCCCCCCGTGAAGGTTCGCTACGAAGAGGTCGTGCGATCCATCCTGTACGTGCCGAAGTACGTGGCCCTGTCGCAGGGTTACTTCAAGGACGCTGGGCTGGACGTGTCGATGAAAACATCGCAGGGCACCGACAAGGGCATGACGGCGCTCTTGTCCGGCAGCGCCGACATCGTGCTGATCGGGCCCGAGGCGTCCATCTACGTGCAGAACAGCGAATCGCCGGTCAAGCCGAAGATCTTCGCGGGCTTGACCGCTACCGACGGCTTCTTCCTGCTGGCGCGCAAGCCGATCGAAAAGTTTGACTGGTCCATGCTCAAGGGCAAGGAAGTCATCGGCTTTCGGCCCGGGTCGAACCCCATCGTGTTCCTGGAAACCGCGCTGCGCAAACATGGCGTAGACCCGAAGAAAGACGTGAAGCTGCTGAACAACATCGGCATTCCGGCCCGTGCCGGCGCATGGATGGCAGGCCAAGGTGAATACGGCATCTTCCTGGAACCCGAGGCCGGTGAACTGGTCCGCAACGGCAAGGGCTACATCGTGGCCTCGGTGGGCCATGAGGTCGGCCAGGTGGACTACACCGTCTTTACCGCCACCGACAAATACATACGCGACAACCCCAAGGTCATCCAGGCCTGGACCAATGTGGTCGCGCGCGCCGAGAAATACGTGAAGGACACACCGGCCGCCACGTTGGCGCCGCAGATCATGACGTACTTCCCGGGCATGGACCAGGGCGCGGTGACCGAAGCCATCGAGCGCTACAAGCAATATCAGATCTGGAAGACGACGCCGCTGGTCACGGCCGAAGCCATGAACCGGCTGCAAGACATGCTGATCGCCAGCGCCGTGATGAAGGACACCGCCCGCGTGAAATACGAAGACGTGGTGGTGGCTGACTTTGCCAACAAGGTGCAGTAATGGGAGCCGCCGTCCACAACCTGAAGCCCGCCACCGCCACGGCGAAGATCGAACTGCGCGACGTGTGCCTGTCGTACTTCACGGCCGAAGGCGAAACCGAGGCGCTATCGAACGTGTCGTTCTCGCTGGCGCCGGGCGAATTCGTCAGCCTGATCGGCCAAAGCGGCTGCGGCAAGAGCACGCTGCTGTCGCTGATTGCCGGGCTGATCCCGCCGACATCTGGCGCGGTGATGATCGACGGCCAAGGCGTGACCAAGCCAAACCCGCGCATTGGCTACATGCTGCAGCAAGACTACCTGTTTGAATGGCGCACGATTCTGGACAACGTGATGCTGGGCGCAGAGATCCAGGGCCGGCGCGATGCGCGCAGCGAGGCGCGTGCCGTGCATCTGCTGGAAAAATGCGGGCTGGGTGCGTTCCTGTCGCACACACCACGGCAGTTGTCGGGCGGCATGCGTCAGCGCGCCGCGCTGGCGCGCACGCTGGTGACCGAGCCCGACGTGATCCTGCTGGACGAACCGTTTTCAGCGCTGGACTCGCAGACGCGCCTGGCCATCTCGGATGAAGTCGTGGACATCCTGCGGCGCGAAGGCAAGACCGTGGTGCTGGTCACACACGATATCGGCGAAGCCATCGCCATGACCGACCGCGTCATCGTGTTGTCGCGCCGGCCCGGCCGGCTGAAAAGCCAGTACCGCATTCACTATGGCGACGGCGCGCGGCCCACGCCCTTCCAGGCGCGATCGCGGCCCGAGTTCAACGTTTACTTCAAACAGCTATGGGACGAGTTGGACGTCCATGTGGAGGGTTGACCCATGAATGCTCCCATCGCCAATACCGTACCGCTGCGCGCCGTGCCCGCGCCCAGCGCCAAATACCTGGACTACCTGCGGCGCGACCGCGCCAAGAAGCGCAACATCCGCCTGACCCAGACCCTGCTGATGGTGGTTTTCCTGTGCGCGTGGGAAATCCTGCCGCGCATGCACATCCTGAACCCGCTGTTGACCAGTTACCCCAGCGCGCTGTGGCCCACCTTTCTTGACCTGTGGACCAACGGCCAACTGGCCAAACACATCATGACCACGCTGTCGGCCACGCTGGTCGGCTTTACCTTGAGCATGGCGATCGGCATCGTGGTGGCCGCGGCGTTGTGGTGGTCCGACTTTCTGTACAAGGTGTTGGACCCCTTTCTGGTGGTGGCCAACGCCATGCCCAAGATCGCCTTCGTGCCGATCTTCTACCTGTGGTTGGGGTCTGACTACGCCGTGTATGGCATGGCCGTCGCCATCGCCGTATTCGTCACCATCATGGTGGTGTACGCGGGCTTTCGCGGCATCGACCTGAACAAGGTGAAGCTTGCCCACACCTTCGGCGCCAGCCGCTGGCAGGTGCTGACCAAGGTGGTGCTGCCCGGCAGCGTGCCCACCCTGATCGCCGCCGTGAAAATGAACATCGGCCTGGCGCTGGTGGGCGTGATCGTGGGCGAATTCCAGTCGGCGGATTCCGGCCTGGGCTTTCTCATCATGAACGGCAGCCAGGTATTCAAGCTGAACATCGTCATGACCGCCATCACCATGCTGGCGCTGATTTCCAGCGTGATGTACATGATCATCTACCGCATCGAAGCCGCCGTGGCGCGGCGCTACGGATAAGGAACCGTCATGGAATTTCCGCAATGGGTACAAGACCGCGTCGTGGCCCGCCAAGGTTGCCTGCATCCGTATGACGAACTGCCCGCCGGCCGTACCGCGGTGGTCGTGATCGACATGCAGCAGTATTTCACCCTGCCCGGCTATCAGGGCGAATGCGCGCCGGCCCGCGAGATCATCACACCCGTCAACCGCCTGTGCGACGCGGTGCGCGCGGCGGGCGGCACGGTGGTATGGGTGCAGACGGCGTCCGACAATGCCGACGCTTTCTGGTCGCACCATCACGGCGTGATGCTGACGCCCGAGCGCAGCAAGCGGCGGCTGGAAACGCTGCGCCGCGATTCGCCGGGCTTTCAACTGCACCCCGATCTGCGCGCGGCCGATACCGACCTGCGCGTGGTCAAGCGCTTTTACAGCGCCATGGCGCCCGGCTCGTCTGAACTGGAACCGCTGTTGCGCGGCTTGGGCGTGGACACGCTGCTGATCGCCGGCACCGTCACCAACGTGTGCTGTGAGTCCACCGCGCGCGACGCCATGATGCGCGACTTTCGCACCATCATGGTGGACGACGCGCTGGCGGCGGTGACGCCGGCCGAGCACGAGCATTCGCTGCAGGGCTGGATGCTGTTCTTTGGCGACGTGCTGTCGGTGGACGAGGTGACGGCGCGGTTGGCGCCCGCCCAGGCCATGCGCAAGACCGCCTGACGGCGAGCGCCGGCCCGTCACGGGGCCGGCCGCGCGCCTTGGCCGTCATAGCCTCAGGCCAGGTCCAGCCACACGCGACGCATCGTCGGGTCTTCCGGATCCGCGTCGTTGGTGAAGCCCAGGCTGGTCATCAGCGCCAGCATGGGCCGGTTGGTCGACAGCACCAGACCGTCGATGTATTCCAGCCCCTGCTCGCGCGCGGCGTCGATCAGCGCCGCCATCAACTGACGGCCCAGGCCACGCCGCTGCCAGTCGTCGCCGATCACCAGCGCGTACTCCGCGCCACGCCCATCCGGGTTGCGCAGGTAGTGGGCAAAGCCCACGATCACCTCGCGCGGATGCCCGCGGTTGGCCGGGTTGGGCACCTGCGTGGCCGCCACCAGCGCCAGTTCGCGGTGATAGTCCACCTGCGTGTAGCGCGACACCATGCGCGGCGTCAGTTCGCGCATCATCGACACAAAGCGCATGTAGCGCGAACGCTCTGACAGCCCACGAATGAATTCCTGCAGCGCGCCCCCGTCCTCCGGACGAATCGGGCGCAGCACCCAGGGAATGCCGTCGTTGAAACGGCGCACATGCACCAGCCGCGTCGGGTACGGGTGGATCGCCATGTGCGGATAGCCCGAGGTCTGCGGCGTTTCGCAGCCGGGCGTCTCGGTCAGCGTCATGCGCAGCCCGCCCGCGCGCAGATGCGTTTCACCAGCGTAGAGCGGGTCGATATCCAGCGATTCAATGTCGGGCAGTTCAGACACCAGTTCAGACACCAGCACCACCGCCTGCTGCAGGGCTTCCGCCGCCATGTGGCCGACGCGCGGCGCCAGCACGCGGCGCCACAGCCGGCTGCGTTCAATAAGCTGGCGGGCAAGAAAGCCATTGAGCGGCGGCAGGTCCATGCCGCGGTCCGACACGGACAGCACCGCGTCTGGCCCGCCTGCGCCAAAGCGGATGACCGGGCCGAATTGCGGATCGCGCTGCACCCGGATCGCCATGGGGCGGGACTCGGGTTCGGCAGAGGCGACGTCCACCGGCATATCGCTTAGCGGCACATAGAACAGGCCCAGCAGCGTGCGGATTTCGGACGTGTTCAGTTCGCGCCGGCAATCTGCCCGCACGCGCGCGATGAGTTCGCGCGCGGCGGTCAGGTCCGGCACATGGCTGGGAGGTTCCTGCGGTTGTGTCTGCAGCAGCAGTTGCTGGTTGTAGTGGTGGGACGCCAGCACGCCGAAGGCATCGGCGGCGGATTCCGGGGTACGGAAGGCGGGCGTGCCCGCGTCGTCCAGCATGCGCCGCAGCGGTCGCATGCCGGCGTCGCCCATGAAGCAACTGACGACCGGCTTCTTGGCCGTGGGTGCAATCTGCGCAAGCTCGCGGGCAACAGCCGGCATATCGGCCAGCGCGTCGGGCGCCAGCAGCACCAGCACGCCGTCCACGCCAATGTCGTCCAGCACCGTTTCCAAAATGGCGCGTATACGCTCGGGCGTCAGCGGCGTGTAGGTGATGACCGGGTTCTGACAGGCCGCGTCCGGCTCCAGCATGGACTCCAGCGCGCGGCGGGTGGTGGGCGCAAGGTCGGCACGCAGCACGGCCGCGTCGGGGCCGATCAGGTCCATCGCCAATTGCGGAGGCCCATTGCCGTTGGAGATCAGCGCCACGCGCCGGCCCTTGGGGCGGCGCGTGTAGCCCAACACCTTCACGGCCGAAAACAGTTGCACAAAGTAGCGCACGCGCACGGCGCCCGCGCGGCGCAAGGCCGCATCGAAAATGGCGTCGGCACCGTCGGCGTCGGACCGGCCGGCCTTGAGCACGATGACCGGCTTCACGCTGGCCGCGGCGCGCAGCGCGCTCATGAATTCGCGCGCCGGACCCACGTCTTCCAGGTACAGCACGATGCTGTCGGTGCGGGGGTCGCTGGCCAGGTAGTCCAGCACCTTGGACAACCCCACCACCGCTTCGTCGCCCAGCGACACGGCGGTGGAAAAGCCGATATGCACGTCTTCGGCCCAGTCCATGACTGCCGCCATGATGGAGCGCGACTGCGCCACCAGCGCCACGCGCCCGGCGCGCGCCAGCACCGGGTGCTGGCTAAAATTCAGGCCGGCGTGCGGCCGCTGCGCGCCGAAGGAACGCGGGCCCAGCAGTTCGCAACGGTTTTCTTCCGCCCAGGCCCGGCACAAGGCCCACGTGCCGCGCGGATACGGGTCCGGTAATTGATGCGGCAGCAAAATCACCGAGCGGGGCGCCAGCGCGGACAGTCGGCGCAGCGTCTCTGGCAGCACGGCCGGTGACACGCAAACCAGGGCCAGATCGGGCCGCGCCCCCGCCGCCAGGCCTTCCAGCGCCACGGGCAGTTCGGGCGCCGCGCCCGGTTCGCAATCCACCACCGTGGTTTTCGCCTTGAGCGCGGGCGACAGCGAACCCGCCGCCGGCAAGGGCCGGTCGGCAACGATCACCAGCGAACTGGGTTCGAACATCGGGGCAAGCGCGTGTCGCAGCATAGGGAGGTGCGCCCTAATCTAAAATACCGTTCATCGTAACAAGACCAGCCCGCCGTCCGCTTGATGTGGACCGTGTCCGACGCCGCTTTGTGGCGCCGCAGCCGCTATCATTGCCCCCTATGACTTCCAACGCCACCTCCCCCATCCGTACCCGCTTCGCGCCTTCGCCCACGGGCTTTTTGCACTTGGGCGGCGCGCGCACCGCGCTGTTCTCCTGGGCGTTCGCACGCCATCACCAAGGCACGTTCGTGCTGCGCATTGAAGACACTGACGTCGAGCGCTCCACGCCGGAAGCCGTGCAGGCCATTCTGGACAGCATGGAATGGCTGGGCATGCAGCCCGACGAAGGCCCTTTCTATCAGATGCAGCGCATGGACCGCTACCGCGAGGTGGTGGCGCAGATGCTGGCCGCCGGCACCGCCTACCATTGCTACAGCTCGCCCGAGGAAGTGGAAGCCATGCGCGAAGCCGCCCGCGCGCGCGGCGACAAGCCGCGCTATGACGGCACCTGGCGCCCGGAACCGGGCAAGACGCTGCCCGCCGTTCCCGAAGGCCGCAAGCCGGTGGTGCGCTTCAAGAATCCCCAGGAAGGCGCCACGTCCTGGAACGACATGGTCAAGGGCACGATCAGCTTCGACAACACCGAGCTGGACGACCTGATCATCGCGCGCCCCGACGGCACCCCCACCTACAACTTCTGCGTCGTGGTCGACGACTGGGACATGGGCATCACCCACGTGCTGCGCGGCGATGACCACGTCAACAACACGCCGCGCCAGATCAACATCCTGCGCGCGCTGGGCGCGACGCTGCCCGAATATGGCCATGTGCCGATGATTCTGGGCCCGGATGGCGAAAAGCTGTCCAAGCGCCACGGCGCGGTCAATGTCATGGAGTACGACAACGAGGGCTATCTGCCCGAGGCCATGATCAACTACCTGGCCCGCCTGGGCTGGAGCCACGGCGACGACGAGCTTTTCTCGCGCGAACAATTGGTGTCGTGGTTCGACACCAAGCATTTGTCGAAGTCCGCATCGCAATGGGATCCGAAGAAGCTGAACTGGGTCAACGCCCACTACATCAAGCAGATGGACAACGCGGAACTGGCCGAGCGCGTGGCTCCGCGCGTGGCGAACCGTGGCGGCCATCCGGAAAAGATCGATCTTCCGGGCGTGATGGGTTTGCTGAAGGACCGTGCCGAAACGCTGGAGCAACTGGCCGACGGCGCCATGCTGTTCTGCGCGCCGTTCACGCCCGCCGCGCCGGAACTGGTCGAGCAACACCTGACGCCTGCCGCGCGCGAGGCGCTGGCTGACTTCGCGCTGCGGGCCAAGGATATCGACTGGACTCGTGAAGCGTTGTCGGCGCTGATCAAGGCGGTGCTGGCTGATCGTGGCTTGAAGATGCCGCAACTGGCAATTCCGCTGCGCGTGGCGGTGACCGGTCAGACGCAGACGCCGGCGGTGGATGCAGTGCTGGCGTTGTTGGGCAAGGAAACGGTGCTGGGACGGTTGGGGGGTATTTAGGGTTTTGGGGCCCTTGGTGGTGCTGGTCTGTTTGGGGCCCCAAGGGTTACGTCCGGTCTTCAGTGGTGTTCTTTTTGGCGCCGCATGGGTTGCGTGGGATCTGCGGCGGTGTTCTATGTAGCGCCGCATGGGTTGCACGCGATCGGCACTAGTGTTCTTTTTGGCACGGGCGCGCGCTTCACCCATCCTACGGGGTTGAGGGTTTGGGGCGGGCTTTCAGGGCGCGGGCGAAGAAGGCGCCTAGTAGGGGGAGCAGGATGGCGGAGCCGCCGAAGAGGGCCGCGGCGCCTATCTCGTCTACGACCGCGCCCGCGAGCGCCACGCCGGCCGCCTGGCCCATGAAAAGGCAGGATGCGAACCAGGCCACGGCGGTGCCGCGCGCTGACGGCACCATCTGCGTGGCGTTGGTTTGCAGCGTGGCGTGCAGCAGGTAATACCCAAAGCCGGCCAACACACTGGCAAGCAGGCTCCACATCCAGACCGGCCCAAGCAGGTACGACAGGAAGGCCACACCCAACACCAGGCCGCCCGCCACCGCCAGGCCACGTTCGCCCAGGCGCTTGAGGATGCGACCGGCCACCACCGTGTAGATCAGCCCGCCCACCGCGTAGACCGCCACCAAGGCGCCCGCGGCAGTCAGCGAAATATCGAAGCGCTCGTGCAGGTAGGACGGCGCAAACGCCAAGGCGCCGAAGACCAGCAGGCCTTCGATGAACACCGTTGCCAACACAATGCGCGCCCAGGGGGTGCCCAACACCAGCCGCGCCTGCCCGACAAAGCCCTGCCGGACGGCGTTGGGGTCCACCTGCGCAAAGCCCGCCGCACGTTGGCGGCGCACTTCCAGATGCAGCAGAACACCAACGACCAGATAACCGACCACCAGCGCGGCGAACGCCCAGCGCCAGCCCACGGTATCGGCGAACAGACCGCCCGCCAATTGGCCGGCTGACATGCCAAGAATGGTGCCGGTCAGAAAGCGCGCCAACGTTGCCTGCCGACGCTCATAAGGCACGTTGTCGCCAATCCAGGCCATCGACAGCGGGACGATGCCCGCCCCTGCCGCGCCTGACACGGCGCGGCACAAGACCAGCATATCCAACGAAGGGGCCAGCACCGCGCCGGCGCTGCCCAGGGCACAGGCCACCGTCGCCACGCTGACGACGCGGTACTTGCCGTAGCGGTCGCCCACCGGGCCGAAGAACATCTGCAACACGCCATACGCCACGGCGAATGCCGTCACCACGCGCGCGGCCTGCCCGGTAGAGGTGCCGAATTCCGCGGCCAGTTGCGGCAGCATGGGATCACAGATACGAAAGGCGCTGGCGCTGACGAAAGCAGCCAGGGCAAGCAACGCGATCGCGCGCGCTTCAGAAGACATGGCGGGCATGGGAAACCGGCGGCAAGGCAAAAGTCGAAGCCCGCACCTTACCGCAGCCAGCCCATCTTGGCTTGGCGGACATAGGCAGTGTCCGCCCCGCGCAACGGTCAAACGGTCAGTAAGGCAGGCGGTAGCCCTGCGGCATGCGGCGCGCGGTAACCAACTGGCCGCCGCTCTTGAGCTCGCGCAGCGTGAGCTTGGCGCGCTCGACCTTTTCGACGCGATAGCGGCTCACGTAGATGGGGTCTTTGGCATCCACGGGTTCGCCGGCGGATTTGGTCGTCTGCATCGTGTAGACGTTGTCGGCCACGGTCCAGCAGCCTGTCTCACGCAAGGCCGGACGCGCCTTGCGGCCGATCTTGAGCAACGACTCATAGGCCATCGTGCCATCGGCGGACAAGACGATCAGCGATTGCAGTTCCCCGCTGACGTCGCGCGGCCGTGTGTTCGACAGCCAGGTCCCGATCATGGGATCACCCGTTTTGGCGGGCACACATGCCACCGGCTTGGGCGGCGCCTCGGGCTGGCCTTCCGTGATGGCGGCGGGCTTTCTGGCCGCGCAACCGGCCAGGACAAGAACGGCGCAGACGATGCTGGCCGAACGCAAATACACACTGCTCATGACTTCCTCAACACGTCTGTCGACGCGGCGCACCGATCAGACCGGCACGTCCTTCGCGCAGCAAACATGACGCACTCTAATGAGCCGCCAGGGAAGAATCAACGACGATCCGCGCCGTGTGCAATTGCGCAACAGTGCATGCCGGAATGCGCCGGTTTTAGGTCTGGAAAGCGCACGAATGCGTTGGTTTCAAGCGACACCGCGCCGGCTTGCAGCGGCTTTGGCGCGCAGCATTTCTTCCATGCGCGCCGCCGCCGGCGACAAACTGCGGCCGGCCAGTTTGGTGATGCCCAGTTCGCGTTCGATGCACGGGCGCGTCAGCGGCACGAACGCCAGCCCGGGCGAATCCGGTGGCACGCCCAGCCGCGCCAGCACGGTCACGCCCACGCCGCGTTCAAGCATGGCCAACAGCGACATCATGTTCGACACGAACACCTGGCGGTCCAACATGAAAGCCGCTTGGGGGTAGTCGGCCAATTGGCGGTGCGCCACGGTGCCCACTAGCGGCAGGTCGGCGATCGCGCGCCAGGTCACCGATTTGCGCGTGGCCAGCGGATGGGCACGGTGGCAGACCAGGCCGAAAGCGTCCCGCAGCAGCGGTTCGAAGGTCAGCCGACGATCCCCCAGCACCGGGCTGCACACCCCCAGTTCGACCTCGCCCGCCAGCACCATGCGTTCCACGCCTTCGGAGTTGTCATCGAACAGCCGTAACGCTACGGCCGGAAAGCGTTCGCGATACGCAGCCACCAGTTCCGGCAGCCAATGCGTGGCCACGGTTGCGACGGAGGCCATCGTCAAGGTGCCCGCGCCATTATTTGCCAGCCCCGACAGCGTGCCGGCAACGCGGTCGTGATGTTCGACCAGTTCACGCGCCAGCGGCAGGCAGTCCTGCCCAAATCGGGTGAGGGTATTGCGATTACCGAGTTCGAACAGCGGCTGCCCCAGGCGCTGTTCCATTTCACGGATGGACAGCGACAGGGCCGGCTGCGAGCGGAATGCCCGGGCGGCCGCGGCGCGGAAACTGCGCAGTTCGGCCACCAACAGAAAGTGCCGGTAATGCGTGATGGAAAGATCAGGTGCAGCGGGCATGGAGGGGCGTCTTCAACTGATTTGTGAAACTTATCAAAGCATAGGAAAAATAAAGTTTTCTGATGATAGGGCGACACTTAAGATGACCGCAAGGCGAACACCGGATGTCGCCCCGTTCGCATAACGAGACATACGACTACATGCCCGCCCCCCGCGCCCAAGCAGCGCCCCCACCGCGCGATCCGCTGGACTTCAGCCTGGTCGACCGACTGCCCAGCCGCCCGGCGGGCCGTGGCCGACTGGTGATCGGCGCACCCTCAATTGGCCACCCACCCGGCCTGCTGTTCGTGCCCGGTGCCTACCACGGGGCCTGGTGTTATGCGCACTATCTGGAGTTTTTTGCCGCCGCCGGTCTGGGCTGCGCAGCGCTGGACGTGCGCGGCCATGGCGCGCTGGCCCAGGACGCGGCATTTGCCCGCGTCGCTATTGCGGACTTGGGGCAGGATGTCGTCAGCGCATTGGATGCGCTGACGGGGCCCACCGTTGTCGTCGGCCACAGCATGGGCGCGTTGCCGGCCTTATGGGCAGCGCGGGCGCGGCCCGTGGCTGGTGTCGTGCTGCTGGCGCCCTCGCCTCCTGGCGATCTGCCCGGCGCGCAGGCCCTGCCACCCGTACCCGAAGATGCCGCGCGGCCGCCCCCCGCCGAGACCGAGATTCGCGCCCGTTTCCTCGCCACCACGCCCGACCGCGACGTTAGCGCCGTATCGCAACGCCTGAGCGCGGAAAGCCCACAGGTGCTGAACGACCGCTATCTGCTGCGCGTCGCGATCGGCGACGCGCCCATCGCCGCGCCGGGTCTATGCCTGGAAGCCGGCCTGGACACGCACGACCGCCACCCGCCCGGCCAGGACGCGGCCATCGCGCGCCGCTACGGATTTACGCACGCGGTGCTTGCCGGGCAGCCGCATTGCATGATGTACGCAGACCAATGGCAAGTCAGCGCATCCGCCATCCTGCGCTGGTATCGCGAGCACATCGGATGAATGCTCGGCCCCACGGACAACTTCACTCACACCGATAACGACAACAACGCGGCGCACCGCGCCAGACCGCCATCAGGAGACACGCATGATCCTTACCCGCACCCTACTTCCCGCGCTGCTCGGCGCGGGCCTGTTGCTGACCGCCCCTGCGCGCGCGGCCGGCTGGCCTGAAAAATCCGTCACGATCATCGTGCCCTCCGCCGCTGGCGGCGCGGCCGACCTGACGGCACGCACGTTCGCGCAATACCTGGGCGAAAAGACCGGGCAAACGGTCGTTGTGGAAGACCGCCCTGGCGCTGGCGGCATCGTCGGCACCAACGCGGCCAAGAATGCCGCGCCCAATGGCTACACGTTCCTACTGTCGACAAATTCGACGCACGCCGCCAATCAATTCCTGTACAAGACCCTGCCCTACGACGCACAGAAGGATTTTCGCCAGGTTGGCATGCTGGGCACATTCGGCACAGTGGGCGTGGTGTCGCCGGACAGCCCCTACCGCAGCGTGCCGGAACTGGTGGCCTACGCCAACAAGCACCCGGGCGAGGTCTTTTTCGGCTACTACAGTTCATCGTCGCAGGTGCCGTCCGAGCTTTTCAAGCAACGCGCAGGCATCAACGTCAGCGGAGCGGCCTACAAGAACATCACCCAGATCATCACGGACCTGCGCGGCAAGCAGATCGGTTTCGCCTTCGTGGACTACCTGACCGCCATGGGACAGATCGACGGCAAGGGGCTCGTGCCCATCGCCGTCACGGGCGCGCAGGCGCATCCGGCCTGGCCCAGCGTGCCGACCATGGCCAGCTACTACCCTGACTTCGTCGTGGCGGGCTGGCTGGGCCTGTCGGCGCCAGCCGGCACGCCGCCCGATATCGTGGACAAGATGAATGCGTACTTGCAGGCCGCGGTCAAGGACGAGGTAACGGCCGGCAAGCTGCGCGCGCTGGGTCTGACCCCGGAATCGATGGACGTGGCGCGCTTTGACGCCTTCGTGCATGAAGACACCGCGCGCTGGAAGGAATGGATCCGCATCTCAGGGATCCAGCCTCAATAAAGAGAGACGCGCGCGGCGCTTTCCCTGACGCTCTCTATATATAGAGAGCGTCTTATATCGATTACAGCGGCAGCCGCTGTTCGTGCTTGATCTCGCGCAGCGCCACGATGGTGCGCGTCTGGCGGATGCCCGGCATGTTGAACAGGAAGCGGTGCAGGAAACGGTCGTACGCTTCCGGGCTTTCCACCAGGATCTTCAACAAGAAGTCGGAATCGCCGGTCACCGCATAGCATTCCAGGATCTCGGGCGCGTCGCGCACCGAACGCTCAAAATGCTCGACCGTATTCGAGGAATGCCGCTCCAGGCTGATCTGCGCGAACATGCAGCCCAGCCCCACCTTGCTGCGGTCCACCTGGGCGCTATAACCCTGGATGACCCCGCTGGCTTCCATCGCCTTTACCCGCCGCCACACCGGCGCGGCCGATAGCCCCACCTTATCGGACAACTGCTGCGCCGAAGCCCGGCCGTCCTCCTGCAAGGCCTTGAGGATGCCGATATCGGTCTTGTCCATCGCTTTGTCTCCTGGTTTTTGTCGAACACGAAATGTTCATTGCGTATTATAGGGATAGCACGATCCAAAAACGCAATAAATCGGATGCTCCACGAACCTATCATGGTGCCAAATACCAGGAGCATTCATTATGGACGGCACTCCCGCCCCCGATCCCCAGTTGGACCTTGACTACCAGCTTGCCGACAACCTCACCCGAGAGTCCGGCCGCATCTTCCTGACGGGGACGCAAGCGCTCGTCCGAATCATGCTCACGCAGGCCAGGGTCGACCGCGAACGCGGCTTGAACACCGCCGGCTTTGTGTCGGGCTACCGGGGATCGCCCCTCGGTGGCGTGGACATGGCGATGTGGAAGGCGAAGAAGGCGCTGGACGCCAGCCAGATCTCGTTTTTGCCCGGCATCAACGAAGACATGGCGGCCACCGCCGTCATGGGCACGCAGCAGGCCGGCGTGCGCGCCGACCGCAACGTCGATGGCGTGTTCGCCATGTGGTACGGCAAGGGCCCCGGCGTGGACCGCGCGGGCGACGCGCTGCACCACGGCAACGCGGCGGGCGCCTCGCGCAATGGCGGCGTGCTGGTGGTGGTGGGCGATGACCACACCGCCGTGTCGTCGTCCATTCCGCATGCCAGCGAAGCGTCGCTGATCGGTTGGCAGATGCCTATCGTGCATCCGACCTCTATCGACGAGTACGAAACGTTCGCGCTGTGGGGCTGGGCGCTGTCGCGCTATGCCGGCACCTGGGTCGCGTTCAAGGCGGTGTCCGAAACCATCGAAAGCGGCCACTCGTTCACGCCGGCCGCCGTGCAGCACTACGACATGCCGGCCGACCCCGACATGCCGCCCGAAGCGCTGGAATATTCCGCGCGTGACTTCCTGTCGCTGGCTGTCGAAACGCGCATGAACCTGCGCATGAAGGCCGTGGCCGCGTTCGCGCGCCGCCACAGCATCGACCGCCTGACCTGTGCCGCGCCGCGCGCCACCGTGGGCATCGTGACGGTCGGCAAGGCGCATCTGGACACCATGGAAGCGCTGTCGCGCCTGGGCGTGGACACCGTTACCGCCAACGCACCGGTGCGTATCTACAAGCCGGGCCTGACCTGGCCGATGGACGGCGAACGGCTGCTGGAGTTTGCGCGCGGGCTGTCGCACATTCTGGTGGTTGAAGAAAAAGGCGCCGTGGTCGAAAGCCAGATCAAGGACCTGCTGTTCAATCTGCCGGAACGCCCCACGGTCATCGGCAAGAAGGGCTTTGATGGCGAAACGCTGGTGCCCTCGGCCGGGCAGTTGCGCCCGTCGCTGCTGGCCCAGCCGCTGGCCGCCTGGTTGACGCGCACCGCCGGCCTGCCGCTGGGCGCGGACCTGGCAGCATTCGAATGCCAATCGGCGTTGTCCAACGATGCCGACGGCATGCGCCGCCGTCCCTATTTCTGTTCCGGCTGTCCGCACAGCACATCGACCAAGGTGCCCGAGGGCAGCCAGGCGCTGTCCGGCGTGGGCTGCCACTACATGGCCGCCTGGATGGACCGCGACACGGGCGGGCTGACGCAGATGGGCGGCGAAGGCGTCGACTGGATCGGCTTGTCGCGCTATACCAAGATGCCGCACATCTTCCAGAACATGGGCGAAGGCACGTATTACCACTCGGGCTATCTGGCGATCCGCCAGGCGGTGGCAGCGCGCGCCAACATCACCTACAAGATTCTGTTCAACGACGCGGTCGCGATGACGGGCGGGCAACCCGTGGACGGCCCGATCTCGGTGCCGCAGATCTGCCAGCAATTGCGCGGCGAAAACGTGGCGCGCATCGTCGTCACCAGCGACGAGCCTGAAAAGTACCAAGGCGTGGATCTGGGCCCCAACATCAAGGTGCATCATCGCCGCGAGCTGGACGCGTTGCAGCGCGAGCTGCGCGAGATTCCTGGCGTGACCGTGCTGATCCATGACCAGACCTGCGCCGCCGAAAAGCGCCGCCGCCGCAAGAAGAACCAATTTCCCGACCCGGCACGCCGCATGCTGATCAATAGCGCGGTGTGCGAAGGCTGCGGCGACTGCGGCGTGCAATCGAACTGCCTGTCGGTGGTGCCGTTGGAAACGCCATACGGCCGCAAGCGCGCCATCGACCAGTCCAGCTGCAACAAGGACTACTCCTGCGCGGAAGGGTTCTGCCCCAGCTTTGTGTCGGTCATGGGCGGCAAGCCGCGCAAGAGCGCGGCGCCCAAGACAGATCAGGAACGCCTGCAACACCTGATCGAACAATTGCCGCAACCGGCCACGCCGTCGCTGGACCGCCCGTATCGCCTGCTGGTCGCGGGCATGGGCGGCACGGGCGTCATCACCATTGGCGCCATCGTGTCGATGGCCGCGCACCTGGAAGGCCTGTCTGCCGCGGTGCTGGACCTGACCGGCCTGGCGCAGAAAGGCGGCACGGTCGTCAGCCACATCCGCTTGGCCCCGGCGGGCGCGCCGGCAGGCCCGGTCCGCCTGGACTGGCAACAAGCCGACGCCGCCATCCTGTGCGACCCGGTGGCCTCGGTGGCGCCGGATTCGCTGGGCGCGCTGCGTCGTGGGCACACCCAAGTCACGGTCAATACCTATGTCGCGCCGGTGTCCGAATTCACCCGCAACCCCGACGCCGCCATGCGACCGGAAGCACTGCTGGCCAAGATCCGTCACGCCGCGGGCGATGCCAACACGGCCGCCATCGATGCACATGAAGCCGCGCTGGCCTTGTTCGGCGACAGCATCCTATCGAACATGTTCATGCTGGGCTATGCGTGGCAACGCGGCGGCGTGCCGCTGTCGCAAGCGTCCATCAACCGCGCCATCGAGCTGAACGGCGTGGCCATCGCGGCCAATCGCGCCGCCTTTGACAGCGGCCGTCTGGCCGCGCACCAGCCTGACGCGCTAGACAGCGCCTTGCGTCCGCGCGCCCAGGTCGTGCAACTGCATGTGCCGGAAACGTTTGACCGCGCCGTGGCTCGCCGCATCGCCGACCTGACTGCATATCAAGACGCCCGTTATGCCCGTGTCTACCAAGACGTCGTCGAAGCCGTCGTGGCGCGCGAACGTGAACTGACGCCCGACGCCAAGACTCCTCGCCTGGCAATGGCAGTGGCGCGCGGTCTGTTCAAGCTGATGGCCTACAAGGACGAATACGAAGTCGCGCGGCTCTACACCGGCGACGCCTTCCAGGCGCAACTGAAGGGTCAGTTCGAAGGCGACTACAGCCTGCGCTTTCATATGGCCCCGCCGATCTTCGCCCGCAAGGACCCGCGCACCGGCGTGCCGCGCAAGATGACGCTGGGTCCGCGCACGATGACGGCACTGAAATTGCTGACGCGTCTGAAGGGCCTGCGCGGCACCTGGTTCGATCCCTTCGGCCATACTGCCGAACGCAAGATGGAACGGGCGCTTGTCGCCGAGTACCGCCAGACCATAGACCAACTTCTTGTAGGGTTGAGCCGGGACAACATCGCGCAAGCAGCTACAATCGCCGGCCTTGCAGAAACCATCCGCGGCTACGGCCACGTGAAGGCTGCGAGCGTCGAGAAGTACCGGACGCAATTGGGTCGATTGATGCAAAGCTATACAGCACCGGCCCCGCGCGACATGCCCCTGCGGAAAACCGCATAAACAGTCGCTTTGAGCCGTGCACTCCTGGGCGCGCCTTATTGGGCGCGCCCAGTGCATTTAGTAACAATCTTTTGTAGGCTTCGTCATATCTTCTTCTTGTTCCAGTAGTTCTCGATCACTAGAATTAGTGTCCAACGAGGGGTGCTACACTACATGTTGTGGTCGCCTAAGCGCTGATTCTCGTCGGCCACGCCTTTTGGACTAAGCCGTCCAAGCCGTTCCGACCCCCTCAAAAGATCACCATTCATACCGGACATGACCGCCGTCATGTCGCTATCTACGCGTTTTCGCACAGGAGCTTCCATGCAGACTACGATCGCCTCTGTGACCCGGCCTTCGGCCGTGCCGCCCTCACAAACCGATTCCCCTGCCGACGCCAATGGCGGGCAATGGGCCAGCTACAACATCATTCGCCGCAATGGCTCGGTGGTCGGGTTTGAACCCAGCAAGATCGCCATCGCCATGACCAAGGCCTTCCTGGCCGTGAACGGTGGCCAGGGCGCCGCGTCCGCCCGTGTGCGTGAACTGGTCGAAAACCTGACCAGCCAGGCCGTGAACGCTCTGGTGCGCAACCGCCCCAACGGCGGCACCTTCCATATTGAAGACATCCAGGACCAGGTTGAACTGGCGCTGATGCGCTCGGGCCAACATGATGTTGCCCGCGCCTACGTCCTGTACCGCGAGAAGCGCACGCAAGAGCGCGCCGCCGCTGCTGCCGCCGAAGGCCAGGAAAAGGCCGCCGCCGCGCCCGCCGAACACGTGCTGAACGTGACCGACGCTGGCGTGCGCCGTCCGCTGGACCTGGCTGAGCTGCGCGCGACCATCGTCGCCGCCGGCGAAGGCCTGGCCGAATTCATCGACAGCGAATCCATCCTGAAGGAAACGGTCAAGAACCTGTACGACGGCATCCCCGTTGACGAAGTGTTCAAGTCCGCCATCCTGTCCGCGCGCGCGCTGGTTGAAAAAGATCCGGCCTACAGCCAGGTCACCGCTCGCCTGCTGCTGCACACGATCCGCAAGGAAGTGCTGGGCGAAGAAGTCTCGCAAGACGGCATGATCGCGCGCTACGCCGAATACTTCCCCACGTTCATCGCTCGCGGTATCGAAGGCGGCCTGCTGTCGCCCGAACTGGCCAACTATGACCTGACCCGCCTGGGCAAGGCCTTGAACGCCAAGCGCGACCTGCAATTCGGCTACCTGGGCCTGCAAACCCTGTATGACCGCTACTTCCTGCACATCCGCGGCACCCGCATCGAACTGCCGCAGGTGTTCTTCATGCGCGTGGCCATGGGCCTGGCGCTGCGTGAAGCCGACCGCGAAGCGCGCGCCATCGAGTTCTACGAGATCCTGTCCTCGTTCGACTTCATGAGTTCGACGCCGACGCTGTTCAACTCGGGCACGCTGCACTCGCAGTTGTCGTCGTGCTACCTGACCACCGTGTCGGATGACCTGGAAGGCATCTACGACGCCATCAAGGAAAACGCGCTGCTGGCCAAGTACGCCGGCGGCCTGGGCAACGACTGGACCCCGGTGCGCGCGCTGCGCAGCCACATCAAGGGCACCAACGGCGAAAGCCAGGGCGTGGTTCCGTTCCTGAAGGTCGTCAACGACACCGCCGTCGCGGTGAACCAGGGCGGCAAGCGCAAGGGCGCGGTGTGCACGTACTTGGAATCGTGGCACCTGGACATCGAAGAATTCCTGGAACTGCGCAAGAACACCGGCGACGAACGCCGCCGCACGCACGACATGAACACGGCGAACTGGATTCCCGACCTGTTCATGAAGCGCGTCATGGAAGGTGGCGAATGGACGCTGTTCTCGCCGTCCGACTGCCCCGACCTGCACGACAAGTACGGCCGCGAGTTTGAAGAAGCCTATATCGGCCACGAAAAGCGCGTCGCCAGCGGCGAGCTCAAGCTCTACAAGAAGATGCCGGCGCTGACGCTGTGGCGCAAGATGCTGTCGATGCTGTTCGAAACCGGCCACCCGTGGATCACGTTCAAGGATCCGTGCAACATCCGTTCGCCGCAGCAGCACGTGGGCGTGGTTCACAGCTCGAACCTGTGCACCGAGATCACGCTGAACACCAACGAATCCGAAATCGCGGTGTGCAACCTGGGTTCGGTGAACCTGGTCGCGCACATGAAGCCGGCTGCCGGTGGTGGTTTCGAACTGGATCACGACAAGATCAAGCGCACCGTCAGCATCGCGATGCGCATGCTCGACAACGTCATCGACATCAACTACTACGCCGTCGAGAAGGCCCGCAATTCCAACGCGCGCCATCGTCCGGTGGGCATGGGCATCATGGGCTTCCAGGATTGCCTGCAAATGATGCGCGTGCCGTATGCGTCGCAAGCCGCCGTTGAATTCGCTGATCGTTCGATGGAAGCCGTTTGCTATCACGCGTACTTCGCGTCGAGCCTGCTCGCCGAAGAACGTGGCCGCTATCAATCGTATGAAGGTTCGTTGTGGTCGCGTGGCATCTTGCCGCAAGACACGTTGAAGATGCTGCGTGATGAACGCGGTGGTCACGTTGAAGTTGATGAATCGAGCACGCTCGATTGGGATACGTTGCGCGCGCGCATCAAACAACATGGCATGCGCAACTCCAATTGCGTGGCAATTGCCCCAACCGCGACTATTTCCAATATCATTGGTGTATCTGCGTGCATCGAACCTACTTTCCAGAACTTGTACGTCAAATCGAATCTCTCCGGCGAGTTCACGGTCGTTAACGATTACCTCGTGCGTGACCTGAAGAAACTCGGTCTCTGGGACGAAGTCATGGTCGCCGACCTCAAGTACTTCGACGGCAGCCTGTCCCGCATCGATCGCGTACCTTCCGAACTCCGCGAACTCTACGCCACCGCGTTCGAAGTCGAACCGAGCTGGCTGGTTGAATGCGCGTCGCGCCGTCAGAAGTGGATCGATCAAGCCCAGTCGCTGAACATCTACATGTCGGGCGCATCGGGCAAGAAGCTGGATGACACCTACAAGCTGGCATGGCTGCGTGGCCTGAAGACCACGTACTACCTGCGTACCCTGGGCGCCACCAGCGCCGAGAAGTCCACCGGTCGCGGCGGCGAATTGAACGCCGTCACTGCTGGTGGCCAATCCACGGCCGCGGCCGTGGGCGCCGCACCTGTTTTGCCGGAACCCGAAGTTCTCGGGGCGGTTTGCACCATGCGGCCGGGCGACCCCGGCTTCGAAGAGTGCGAAGCCTGCCAATAACCGCCTCCGGAGAATTGAAATGATTAATTGGGAAGACGACACCACCGCCACGCAACCTGCTTCCCCCGCCTCCGCGGGCGGCCAGCAGGCTGCGCCCGAAGTCCGGGCGGCGACGGGTGTGTTCGGCGACACCGCCATGCCTACGCCTGCCGCGCCTGAACACGCGGCGGGTCTGGCCGCCAGCGGCGCAGCCACCGCGCAGCGCGTGAAGGTTGCCGACAAGCGCATCATCAACGGCGAAACCGACGTCAATCAACTTGTGCCGTTCAAGTACAAGTGGGCGTGGGAAAAGTATTTGGCCACGTGCGCCAACCACTGGATGCCGCAAGAGATCAACATGTCGCGCGACATCGCGCTTTGGAAGAACCCGAACGGGCTCACCGAAGACGAACGCCGCATCGTCAAGCGCAACCTGGGTTTCTTCGTCACGGCCGACTCGCTGGCCGCGAACAACATCGTGTTGGGCACCTACCGCCACATCACGGCTCCCGAATGCCGCCAGTTCCTGCTGCGCCAGGCATTCGAGGAAGCAATCCACACGCACGCTTATCAATACATCGTCGAAAGCCTGGACCTGGACGAAGCCGAGATCTTCAACGCTTATAACGAAGTTCCGTCCATCCGCGCCAAAGACGAGTTCCTGATCCCGTTCATCGACGCGATCGCGGACCCCCACTTCAAGACGGGCACGCCCGAAGCCGACCAGACGCTGCTGAAGTCGCTGATCGTTTTCGCTTGCTTGATGGAAGGCCTGTTCTTCTACGTGGGCTTCACGCAGATCCTGGCGCTGGGTCGCCAGAACAAGATGACCGGCGCGGCCGAGCAGTACATGTACATCCTTCGCGATGAATCCATGCACTGCAACTTCGGCATCGACCTGATCAACACCGTCAAACTGGAAAATCCGCATCTGTGGACGCCGGCTTTCCGCGAAGAAATTCGAGAACTCTTCCGCAAAGCGGTCGAACTCGAATACGCTTACGCCGAAGACACGATGCCGCGCGGCGTGTTGGGCTTGAACGCACCTATGTTCAAATCCTACCTGCGCTTCATCGCCAACCGTCGTTGCCAGCAAATCGGTATCGAACCGCTGTACCCGCAGGAAGAGAATCCCTTCCCTTGGATGGCGGAAATGATCGATCTTAAAAAGGAACGCAACTTTTTTGAAACTCGCGTGATCGAATACCAAACCGGTGGCACGCTGAGCTGGGAGTAAAGCAGTACGTCATCAGGCCCGGCGCGGGCACGCTCTGCCAACACAGAGCGTCGCGTTCGCGACAGGCTTGATGACGCGCTTCCTGGTCAGGGTGTTTTCGAACACGTAGAACAAGCGGTCGGCGGCCTGTGATCAGGCTGCGACCGGCGCCATTTGAAATGGCTCGCGCCAAAGGAGCGGGGGCCATATCAAATGGCTGTGCCGAATTCATTAGCGCAAACCGTAGTAGCTGTTGCTCGCACAGAACAGCGGCATGCGCCGATGAATAGCCCGGGCACGATTCGCTTTGTTGGCGAGTCGGGGCACGGGTTTAAGTTCTGGGACCCCTGAACCTAAGGAGCATGACCATGGCAACAGCCAAGAAAGCCGTAAAGAAAGCCGCGGCGAAGAAGCCCGCCGCCAAGAAGGCAGTCGCTAAGAAGGCCGCACCGGCCAAAAAAGCCGCTGTCAAGAAGGTAGCTGTCAAGAAAGTCGTCGCCGCCAAGAAGCCGGCAGTGAAGAAGGTTGCCGCCAAGAAGCCGGCAGCCAAGAAGGTCGTCGCCAAGAAAGCGGTAGCCAAGAAGGCCGTCGCTAAAAAGGCAGTCGCCAAGAAGGCCGTCGCCAAGAAAGCGGTAGCCAAGAAGGTTGTCGCCAAGAAGGCCGTTGCCAAGAAAGCGGTAGCCAAGAAGGCCGTCGCCAAAAAGGCAGTCGCCAAGAAAGCCGTTGCCAAGAAAGCGGTAGCCAAGAAGGCCGTCGCCAAAAAGGCAGTCGCCAAGAAAGCCGTTGCCAAGAAAGCGGTAGCCAAGAAGGCCGTCGCCAAAAAGGCAGTCGCCAAGAAAGCCGTTGCCAAGAAAGCGGTAGCCAAGAAGGCCGTTGCCAAGAAGGCGCCCGCCGCCAAGAAAGCAGTTGCCAAAAAAGCAGTTGCCAAGAAAGCGGTAGCCAAGAAGGCCCCCGCTGCCAAGAAGGCGCCTGCCGCCAAGAAGGCTCCCGCTGCAAAGAAGGCTCCCGCCGCCGCCAAGCCGGCTGCTGCCGCCAAGCCCGCCGCTGCCAAGAAGCCTGCCGCGAAGAAAGCCGCTCCCAAGAAGCCCGCAACGCCGCCCTCCACGGCTGCTGCCCCGGGTGCAAAGACCGCGCTGAATCCCGCCGCTTCGTGGCCGTTCCCCACGGGTGGCCGTCCTTAATTCGGACGGTTCGAAGCATTAGCTTCACTAGAGCCGCCTGGCCTTGGCTAGGCGGCTTTTTTGCGTCGCCCCCATCCTCCAAACGCCGCCGCAAACTTTCGACGCAGCGTGCGACAATTGATTCCTCATTTTTTCGGTGATCGCGTCCATGCTCGGTGATATCTTCCGCTTCCTTCTCGAAATCGTGTTCACGCTGTTCGGCGCGGCATTGATTGCCCGCGCCTGGATGCACGCGATCCGCCTCCATGCCTTCAACCCGATTGCGCGCACCATCTACCAGGCGACGAACTGGCTGGTGATGCCGCTGCGCAAGGTCATTCCCGCTGGCAACAAGATCGACTGGACAAGCCTGGTCGCCGCCTGGCTGGCAGCGCTTCTGTACATCGTGCTGATCTGGCTGGTTGCGCTGGGCGCGCTGATTCCCGCCGCGCTGCTGCCCGCCGCCATGGGCTCGGCCCTGATCATGGCCATCAAGTGGGCCCTGAACCTGGTGGTGTGGCTGACGCTGATCCAGGCCGTGCTGTCCTGGGTCAATCCGACGGCGCCGATGATGCCGCTGCTGCAGGCGCTGACCGCGCCCATGCTGGACCCCATCCGCCGCATCCTGCCGCGCACCAGCATCGACTTTTCACCCCTGGTGCTGCTGATCGTGGCGCAGATCCTGCTGATGGTGCTGGCCAATCTGAGCCAGCGCATGATGGGTCTGTAGACCAAGACACGGGGCATCGCGCGCCCCGTTCTTTTTTCCGCTACGCCGGAATCCCGGCGTAGATCTCGACCAGCTTCTTGCGGTCGATCTTGTGGTTGTTCGACATGGGCAATGCCGGGCACGCCACCAATTCCGACGGCACCATATAGGGCGGCAGGCGCTGAGCCAGCCGCGCTTTGCAATCGGCCAAGGCATCGGGCGCCAGAAAGCGCGCATCCTGCTCTTGCGCCACGCCGGCCACAAAACCAATCAGGCGCACCGCCGTGCCATCGGGGCGGCGCAGCACCGCGCAAGCGCCCCCCTCCACCCCCGGCAGGCCGTGCAGCGCTTCGTCGATTTCCGCCAGTTCGATGCGATAGCCGTTCAGCTTGATCTGGTCGTCCATGCGGCCTCGGCAAAACAGCAGGCCGCCCTCTTCCAGTTGGCCCAGATCGCCCGTGCGGAAAGCGCGGCGGCCATCTTCGTGGGTGTAGAGCTTGGCGTCGTTCAGATCAGGGCGGTTGAGGTAGCCGCGCATGACGTGGTCGCCCACGATGCAGATCTCGCCTTCATCCACGATCAACAGGCTGTCTGGCTTGGCGTGGCCCACCGGCAGCGGGTCGTGGGCCGCGAGCACGGCGTCGGTGACTTCGATCCAGGTGGTGGCCACGGTGGCTTCCGTGGGGCCATACGTATTCAGGATGACAGCATCGGGGAAGCGCTGGCGCAGCTTTTTAGCCAAGGCCGCCGGCAGCGGCTCGCCGCAAAACAGGAAAGTGCGCAGCGCGGGCAAGGTGGCCGGGGAAAAATCCCGGTTGGCCAGCTGCTGATGGGCAAACGACGGGGTCGACACCCACACCGTCACGCCATGTTGTGCCAAGCGCGGCATCCACGTGCCGGCCGCCGCGATCTGCTCGCGAGCGTTCAGCACGCAGGCGCCGCCCGCAGCCAGGGTGCCGAAGACCTCGTACATGGACAGGTCGAAGCTGAACGGCGCCTGGTTCATGAATATCGGCGCGTCGCCCAGGCCAAAGCTGCCCCCCATCCAATCGCCCAACAAGCCCACGCTTTCGCGGCCGATCTGCACGCCCTTGGGGTCGCCCGTGCTGCCCGAGGTGAACATGACGTAAGCCAGGCCGCGCTCGGCCAGCATGGCGCCTTCCCCTTCGGTGAACGTGCCGGTGGCGGCGTCGTAGACGGCCGCGGCGCGCACGATCTCGACAATGCGGCGCAGCCGGTCCACCGGATAGATGGTGTCGACCGGCACGAACGGCGCGCCGATCAGCAGCGCGCCCACCATGGCGACAAAGAACGACGCTTGCTTGTGGCCGTAGATGGCCACCGGCACATCCGGGGCCGCGCCGTGTTGGCGCGCGTTCTCCGCCCAGGCGTACGCCTCGTCACGCAACTGCGCCCAGCTCAAAGAGCGGTCGGCGGCGGCGACGGCCAAGGCGTCGGGTGACATTCCGGTATCAACAAACTGGAACGCTTTCAGGTCAAAACGCATGCCGATGCTCCCGGCGTCAGATGGGGCTGCGGCCGCTGAACACGTACAGCGCCAGCGCGGCCAGAATCAAGGTAAGCACGCGGCCCAAAAACCGCATCACCGGGTGCGCCAACGTGGACTGCAAGGCAGGTCGGGTGCGCGCCGCGTTGACCAACAGGTTGTGCCCCACCGAATACGTGCCGAACATCAGGCCGCTGACGATGTAATGCAGCGACAGCCCGTTCCACACCCCCATGGCCAGCAGCGTGGCGAAGATGCCGATGTTCTGCGCCGCCAAACGATGCCGTCCGAAGAACCTGGTCTTGCTCAACGCCTTGTAGATCGGCATGAACACCACGTCGCGCAACCACTCCGACAGGCTGATGTGCCAGCGGCGCCAGAAGTCCTGCGGGTTCAGCGTGGCCAAGGGGTTGCGGAAGTTGATCGGCAAGGTGAAGCCGAACAGCATGCCGATGCCGATCGCCATCGTCGAATACCCGGCGAAGTCGAAGAACAGATACGCGCTATACAGCGAGGCGTTCAGCACCACGCCCGTGAACGAATAGTCGTGCGCATCCAGCGTGGCCAGGCCATAGCGCCAGATCAGCTCGGCCAGGCCGAACTTCTGGATCACGCCCAGCATGATCAGTTCCAGCCCGGTCAGCCAGGTATTCAGGTTCACGCCTTCATAGCCGCGCTTGAGATCCGCCTGGAAATTGCGCCAGCGGTACATGGGGCCTGCCAACAGCGTCAGCGGGAAGAACAGGTAGATGAAGTAGTCCAGCGGCGACACGCGCTCGTTGCGTTGCGCAAACAGCAGCACGTCGATGGCGCGGAAGGTGGCGAACGACAGGCCCAGCATCGCACCCAAGTGCGACACGCCGGTCTTCACCAGCAGCAACGGCGCCATGGTGATGATGACGGCAAGCCAGGTGGGAATGTAGCCGCGGCGCATGGCCCACAAGGCGCTGCCCGACATGGCCAGCAGCGCGATGGGCTGATAGGGGCGCGCCCAGAATACCGCCATCCAGACACCCAGGCAGATCACCCCGATGATGTGGCGATAGCCGATGCGAAACGGCATGCCGAACGAGCGGTACGCCAACAGGCCCAGGCCGCCGCACAGGGCGCCGCCAAAGAAGCTCAAGCTTGCAAACAATTCCATGGCGCGGCTCAGAACTGCTGGTATTGGAATTCGACCTTGATGGGTCCACCGCTGCCCGTGGTGGGTTGTGCCTGCAGCACAAACACCAGGATGACCCCGATGTACAGGCACACATGCCAGAAAAAGCGGCGTCCGGCGCCGTCTTTGCGAAAGAATTTCATCGGGAAAAGTACTCCGCAATGCCTTGGTCGGCCATGGCCCAGCCCAGCTCGGCCAGGTGCATGTCGTCGCGCAGCATGCCCGGTTCGAACGGGATGCTGTAAAGGTCCAGGCAACCCATTTGATAGCGCGCGCACATGCCCGTGATGGCGGCCACCACCGGATCGAAGCGCTCGACATCCAGGATGAGCTTGGGGTTGAACGGTTGAATGACGAAGTAGGCCTTCACCTTGCGCTTTTGCAGCAAGGCCATGACGCGCGACAGATCGCCCAGCTCGGCGCGGGTGATGGGGTCGACGTCGGCGAACTCGTTGCGGGCCGGCGAGTACAGCGGCGCCAGGTATTGCTTGTAGTAGTCGTCGCGTACGTCGTAGGGGTTGTGGCCGCCCAGATTGTGTTCGACCTCGCGCGCCTGATGCGTCAGCCGCCCCCACTGCCCTTCGTTCAAGCGCGCGGCGGACGGCCAGGACACGAAACGATGCGCGGGCACCGACAGCTTGGTGCGCGGGCGGTCAGGCGCGGGGTCCTGGCGGGCATGCCACCACAGCGCCAACTTGTCTTTCAGTTCGGCCGCCTGACCGTTGGCGATCAGCCAGAGCAGACCCCAATTCGCGTTGTCGGTGATCCAGGTCTGCATCTGCTCGCGCGTGCTGGGCTGGTCCCACAGGCGGTCCCAGACCGGGCCGGTCACGTGCTCGGCGAACGCGCTGCGCGGCAACTGGCCGCCCGAGGCGAACCATGCGGGCGACACCATGATCACCAGCCGCGTGTTCGGCGTCAGGGAATCGGCCACGGATTCCAGCACGCTGACAATTCCATAAGACTGGAACATGGCATGGCCATAGGCCAGCGTCGGCATTTTCAGCTCGTCGGGAAAGAAGCGGTAAGGAACGAAACGCAGGTCGTGGCTGGACAGTTCGGACGAGCCCAGCACGACCAGCGTGCCGTCGCTTAGCGCGTTGCCCAGGCGATTCAGGTTGACGTGCTGAGTGCCCCAGTCCGGTCCCAGATTGGGCAGGTAGTTGTTTTTGCCGGCCGTGGCCGACAAGGGTGCGGCGGCGGGCGTCACGATGCGGCTGAGCACATCGTCCGCGCCGCAATACGCGCCAACCGCCAGTGCGACCGCCGTCGCGGCAGCCGCAACGTGGGACAGCAAGCGCGTGTTACGCAGAATGGGCAGCAACATAGCCGGCAAGCGACCGAACCGACTGCAGGATTTCCGCGATTTCAGGAGCCGGGATGCTGCAGCCGTACTCCGACTCAACCGCCAGCGTGATGTCCACGGCGGCCAGGGAATCCACCAGGCCTGTGGCGATCAATTGCGTGTCGGGTGTGACTTTCTTCATGACGATCGACTCGACGATATCGCCGATCTTGGTGTGGAGTTCTTGCTCGGTATACATAAGGTGTGCAGGGCGTCTCGTCGGTGAAACGCCCCCGCTCGCAGGGATTCAGGTGCTTGAGAATATAGAAAAAAGCTGAAGCTCAACTGACGGAGTTCAGCCGTTCAGAACAAGATCAAGACGCACTCGGTTACATTAAAAACCGGCGTTGGCCTCGTTCGCAGGCGCAATCATTGCATTTCGATCGTCGAATCGCCATGGAACTTTCAGGATCCATGGCGCGAAAAGGCCAGGAAAGGCGGCACCTGCGGGTAAATCCTGGGGGATCACGTTGCGGCCGAGCGACATTTGGGCAAAAAAATGGCCCCATCAAAGGGGCCTGTGCGCGCATCGGCGCGGCGACTGAAACGCCCGCATACGCAGGCGTTTGATTTACATCGGGGTGACGCGCGTCGGACCGGCGCCGCTGATCACCTGTACACGCTGGCCCACGCTGATGGGCAAGTCGGCTTCTTGCGCCACGACGCGGGTCTCGCCGTTGTCCAGGCGCACTGTGATTTCGTAGCCGGAATTCTTGCCCACCCGGTTCTCCACGGCATTACCGGCCAGGGCGCCCAAGATGGCGCCGCCCACCGTGGCGATGGTGCGGCCCGTGCCGCCGCCGACGGCATTGCCGGCCACGCCGCCCAGCGCACCGCCGGCCAACATGCCGACACCGCTGGACTTGTCATTCTGGATCACGATGGGGCGCACGCCCGTGACGGTGCCCGTACGAACGATCTGTTCGCGCTGAGCTTGGTCGTAGCTATAAACCCCGCTGGATGCGCTGGGATTCGCGCAGCCGCCCAAGACTGCCATCGACGTCACGACGGCCGCAACGGCCAGCCACCTGCCAGTACGCGGCGTTACCAGGGAAAGAGATTTGCTTTGGTTCATTTGGACTCCTCGATCGGGCACTGCCGACGACGTTGATCATACCGCGCCCGCCATCTTGGCCAGGCTCGGCTGCAACACACTGAAACTCACGGCCAAAGCCAGAAAACACCCGTTGAACGCGGTGGCAACGAGGCCACCGCACAAGACGTTTCAACGAACCTTCGACCGCGCACGAACCAGGCAGTTCCCGTGCGCCGCCCAAGGCTCACGCCGGCAGATGGATGCCGTAAGTAGCGTGCAGCACCGCGTTGATGTCCGCGCGCGACGGCGTGTGGTTCTGCGGCCCGCGCGAGGCAATCTTGATGGCGCCCATGACGTTGCCCAGGCGGCAGCTGTCTTCCCAGTTCCAGCCGCTGGTCAAGCCGTAGAGCAGGCCGCCGCGTTGCGCGTCGCCGCAACCCGTGGGGTCCACCACTTGCGTTGCCTTCACAGGCGCGATGGAAATGGTCTTGCCGCCGGTCATCAGCGTGGCGCCTTCCGCGCCGCGCGTCACCACCACGGCTTGCAGCGTCTGGGCAATATCGGCCATGCTGCGGCCGGTGCGCTGCTCGACAACGCCAGCTTCGTAATCATTCACGGTCAAGGCCTGCGCCATCTTCAGCATGCGTTCGAGGTCGGCGCCGTCGAACAAGGGCATGGCCTGGCCCAGATCGAAGATGAAGGGGATGCCGCGCTGGTGCAGGCGTTGCGCGTGGGCAAACATGCCTTCCTTGGCGTCCGGCGCCACGATGGCCCAGGCCGCGTCCGCGTCGCTCAGGTCGTTGTCCGCCGCGAACGACATGGCGCCCGGGTGGAACGCGGTGATCTGGTTGTCGTCCAGGTCGGTCGTGATGAAGCATTGCGCGGTGAACGTGCCCGGCACCACCTTGACGCGGGAGGTGTCGATGCCCAGGCCCGACAGGCGCTCCATGTATTCGCCAGCGTCTTCGCCCACGGTGGCCACCGGCACGGGCTTGCCGCCCAGCAGATTCATGTTGTAGGCAATGTTGCCCGAGCAGCCGCCATATTCCTTGCGCATGCTGGGCACCAGGAAGGACACGCTCAAGGATTGGATGCGGTCGGCAAGAATGTGCTCTTTGAAGCGGCCTTCGAACACGGCGATCGTGTCGAACGCCATCGAACCGCAAACCAGGACGGGGGTTGCCATGCGTGTCATCCTTTAAGGAAAGAACTTATCAAGTTGGTAGCCATTGACTTGAACGCCAGTCACTTCAATGGGCACGGAAATTTTGAGCTCGCCCGCCGGGGCGAAGGGCCCGCGCAGTTGTTCGGGCGTCAGGTAGTCTTCGGGCTTGAGCACCTTGCGCACCACCACCGTGTCGGACAGGTCCGTCAGGTCCAGCACCAGCGCGGGCCAGTGCTGCGGCTTGTCGTAGCGGTTGCGCAGCACCAGGTTCAACACCAGCCGGCTGCGGCCATCGTCGATCGCGGCGGCGCCCGTGGGCGGCTGTAGCGACGATGATGAAATGGCGATGCGTTCCAGGCGACGCGCATAGCCCACGGTGCAGCCCAACGGCTGGCACACGGTTTCCAGCACCGGGCGCATCACGGGCATGGAGTTGGCGATGTCGGTACGGTAGACGTAAAGCAGTTGCAGGCCCAGGGCGACCAGACCCAGCAGGCAGGCAGAAGCCCAGATCTTGCGCATCAGGCCCCGGCGTTCGCTGCGGTCCTGATCCAGGAACTCGGGCGGAGCACGGCCTACGTCCGTGGCGCTGGAGTAGCGGGTGCGCGCCTCGCCCAGCACGGGCTCACGGTCGTCGTCGCGATCGTCGTCGTGGTCGAGATCGTCGTCGTGGTCGCGCTCATCGGGTGTGTCGCGGTCGTCCCACCTGATGACGGGTTCGCTGTCGCGCGAGGCGATGATGGGCTTTTCGTAGTGGGAATCGGTGCGGAAGTTATCGGAACGGCCCTGATCGACACGGCCATGCGGCGCTTCACGGACTTCGTCTTCCAGGTCGTGATCGTCGTCGGGTTCATCTTCCGGCAGCGTGTCTTCGGGCTCCACCGGGCGGCGTATCGCATCACGCCCACGCAGGACCGCCGGCGGAATCGCGGGCGTAGCCACTGGCGAAATCACAGGCTCGGCGCGTGCGGTAGACGCAGTGGGTGAGATGGGCGCTGTGGGCATGACGGGCGCAACAGGCGCACTGGGAGCCGACTGTGGCGCGGCGGATTCGTCTTCCCAGGGTGGTGTCTGGCGCGGCTCGGCTGACGGGCGCGCCAGCGTCGGCGCCAGCACTGGCGCGGCGGCGGCGGCGGCGGCTGCCGAAGAAGGCGCAGGCGGCACGGATGGCGCGGCGGGCGGCGGCGATCCCGCTTCGGGCAGCAGGCAGGCGCGACCGTCGAAGACGGTGGAGCAGGCGCCGCAGCGCACCAGGCCATTGCGAACGCGAAGCTGGTCAGGCACCACCTTGAACGTGGTGCCGCACTGCGGGCAGCGGGTGGTCAGAGCCATGTGATGCAATCCTGCCGATCCGGCTATTCAGGCCTTCTGGCCGTGCAGGCATACCCAGCCGTCGCGGGCACGCCAGACCGACATGGCAAGCCAGGGCGCGTAAGCCGCGGCCACTTCCTCGGCCTGACGCTCCAGCACGCCGGACAGCACCAAATGGCCGCCCGCGGCAACGCGGCCCGCCAACATCGGCGCCAACACCTTCAACGGATTGGACAGGATGTTGGCGACCACCACCTGGAAGGTGCCGTCAGCCAGCGCATCGGGCAGCATGGCTTGCAGTTCGACGCGGTTGACCTCGGCGTTGTAGGCCGTGCTTTGCACCGCCTGCGCGTCGATGTCGACTGCCAGCGTCGGGCCCGCGCCCAGCTTGCGCGCGGCAATGGCCAGGATGCCCGAGCCGCAGCCGTAATCCAGCAACGTGGCGCCCTCGGGCAATTCGGCTTCCAGCCAGGCCAGGCAGAGATGCGTCGTGGGATGGCTGCCGGTACCGAAGGCCAGGCCGGGGTCCAGTTCGATATGGATGGCGCCGTCTTCGGCGGCAGCCGGGTCCAGGCCGGGCACGTCGGGGTTGTCGCGGTGCCAGCTGGGCACGATCCACAGGCGTTCAGCAATATGGATGGGGCCGAACTGCGATTGCGTCAGGCGCACCCAGTCGGCGTCCGGCACGTCGCGCAGCATCCAGCCTGCAAACAGCGCGGGGTCCAGTTCACCGGCCGACGCGGCCTCTTCCATGATCTGCGTGGGGTCGGCGCCATCGGGCAGCAAGGCCACGACGCGGTTGCGGTCCCAGGCTTGAATGTCGGGCTCGGTGCCGGGTTCGCCGAACAAGGGGCGTTCGTCATCGGTGCCGAAGTCGGCGTCTTCCACGGATACCGACAGCACGCCCGCTTCCAGCAACGCATCCGACAGGGCTTCGGCCTGCGCCTCCAGGCAATGGAGCACGAGTTCACGCATGATTATTCTTCCATCTGGCCATCGGGCCACGGCTCGCGCCGCGGCCCGATGGACCATAAACGTAAAAAGGGGCCGTGAGGCCCCGGGGTCGTCGGTCAGGGACGCTGAGCCAACTTGTTTTCCAGATAGTGGATGCTGGTGCCGCCTTCAATGAAGCGGGCGTCTTGCAGCAATTCACGATGCAGCGGAATGTTGGTGGAAATGCCTTCCACCACCATTTCCGACAGCGCAATACGCATGCGGGCCAGGGCTTGATCGCGCGTATCGCCATACGTGATGACCTTGGCGATCATCGAATCGTAGTTGGGCGGCACGAAATAGCTATTGTAGGCATGCGAGTCGATACGCACGCCAGGACCGCCCGGCGTATGCCAGTTGGTGATGCGGCCGGGGCTGGGCACAAAGCGGAAAGGATCTTCCGCGTTGATGCGGCATTCGATCGCATGGCCCTTGAACGTGATGTCGCGCTGGCGCAGCGTGAACTTTTCGCCCGCGGCGATCAGAATCTGCTGCTGCACGAGGTCAATGCCGGTGATGAGTTCAGTGACCGGGTGTTCGACCTGGATGCGGGTGTTCATTTCAATGAAATAGAACTCGCCGTTTTCAAACAGGAACTCGAACGTGCCCGCGCCACGGTAGCCCATCTTGCGGCAAGCGTCGGCGCAACGGTCGCCAATGCGCTCGATGGCGCGGCGGGCGATGCCGGGAGCCGGTGCTTCTTCGATGACTTTCTGGTGGCGGCGCTGCATGGAGCAGTCGCGTTCGCCCAGCCAGACGGCGTTGCGGCCGCCATCGGCCAGCACCTGGATTTCCACATGGCGAGGGTTCTCAAGGAACTTCTCCATATAGACTTCCGGGTTGTTGAACGCGGCGCCCGCTTCCGAACGCGTCATGGTGACGGCGTTCAAGAGCGCGGCCTCGGTGTACACCACGCGCATGCCACGGCCACCGCCGCCGCCCGCTGCCTTGATGATGACCGGGTAACCGACTTCGCGCGCAATGCGGATGATTTCCTGCGGATCTTCGGGCAACGCACCCTCGGAACCCGGCACCACCGGCACACCCGCTTCGATCATGGCGCGCTTGGCGCTGACCTTGTCGCCCATCAGGCGAATGGTGTCGGGACGCGGGCCGATGAAGACGAAGCCACTCTTTTCGACGCGATCGGCGAAGTCGGCATTTTCGGACAAGAACCCGTAACCCGGGTGGATTGCCTCGGAATCCGTCACTTCGGCGGCCGAAATGATGGCCGGCATGTTCAGGTAGCTGTCACGCGACGGCGCAGGCCCGATGCACACGGATTCATCGGCCAGGCGCACGTACTTGGCCTCGCGGTCAGCCTCGGAGTGCACGACCACGGTTTTAATGCCCAGCTCACGGCAAGCGCGCTGAATGCGCAGGGCGATTTCGCCCCGATTGGCGATCAGGATTTTTTCGAACATTTTCAGCTATCAGCCAATGACGAAGAGGGGTTGACCGTACTCGACGGGCTCACCGTTTTCGACCAGGATTTCTTTGATGACGCCGGACTTGTCGGCTTCGATTTCATTGAGCAGCTTCATGGCTTCAATGATGCACAGCGGATCGCCTTCCTTGACGGTGGCGCCCACGTCGATGAACGGAGCGGCGCCCGGGTTCGGCGAACGGTAGAACGTGCCGACCATCGGCGCCTTCACGACGTGGCCCTGGATGACCGGGGCGGCTTCGGCGGCCGGCGCGGCAGGCGCGGCGGGCTGAGCCACCGGTGCAGCGGGCACGCCGGCTTCGGGCTGATGGTAAGCCACCGGCTGCAAGGTTTGCGAGAACTTGACGATGCGTACCTTGCCTTCGCCTTCGGTGATTTCCAGCTCGGCGATACCCGATTCAGCCACCAGGTCGATCAGGGTTTTGAGTTTTCGAAGGTCCATAGAAGCTGCTTCCCGAGATAGTGTCGGCGGCGTCCCAGCGTGGGGCCCGCGCCGTGTATAAGATGTAAAAGCCGTGAGTTTGGTGCGAGATCAGTGCCGCACTGCGTAACGCAGAGCCGCCTCGTAGCCATCCGCGCCGAGGCCGGTTATAAGGCCTATCGCCAAGTCGGACAGATAAGAGTGATGCCTGAAGGGCTCTCGCTTATACAGATTGGACAAATGTACTTCAATAAATGGGATCGCGACCCCAGCCAGCGCATCGCGAATCGCGACGCTGGTGTGCGTATAAGCCGCCGCGTTGATGATGATGAAGTCCGTGCCGTCTTGCCGCGCCGCCTGAATGCGGTCGACCAACGCACCTTCGTGATTGCCTTGCCAAGTAGTCACCTTGGCGCCCAATTCCCCGCCAAGCAGCTCCAGGCGCTCATTGATCTGGGGCAGCGTCAAACTGCCGTAGATATGAGGTTCCCGGGTGCCAAGCAGGTTCAGATTCGGGCCATGCAATACCAGTATGTTTTGCGCCATGCGCTTGCCAATGAGTGGATTGCCAACGGTGGAATTGCTGGCAAAACAGCCGATAAACCAGCTTTTTACGCCAATTCCTATTATTTGTCCAACAGACTTACGCCTTCAGCCCCGACAGGGTTTTGTTCAGGTCGTCTGGCTGGATTTCTCCCAGTATTTTCCGGTTAATTGCGCCATCAGCATTGAACACGATGGTAAAAGGCAGGCCGCCGCTGGGGTTTCCAAGCTTGCGCAAGGTATCGATAGCGCCTGCCCCGATAACCCAAAGCGGGTAGGAAACTTGCACTTTCTCGACAAATTTTTGCATGTTGGCGGCGGAATCAACGCCAATGCCGACAAAGCGCACATGCGGGTATTTTTTCTGCAGCGCATCCAGTTCGGGCATTTCGCGCACACACGGCGCGCACCACGTCGCCCAGAAATTAACCACCATCGGCTGACCCTTCCAGTTGGCCAGCGACTGCGTCGCGCCGTTCAGGTCGGGCAACTGCAATTGCATGAGTCCGGCGACGGGGTCGCTGGCGTCGGCCGGTGCCGAAGACGTGCGGGGCTTTTGCCCCAGCAAGGTGTAGGCGCCCGCAACCGTGGCGGCCACGGCCACGCCGGCGGATAGAAGTAGGCGTCGATTCATGGCGCGATCATAACCGCTGCCGCTGTTTTACGCGTTGTTGCGGCGTGGCCGGGCGGCCCCGGGTGGTGCCGGCTCGGCGCCCCCGGCTCGGCGCCCCCGGCTCGGCGCCCCCGCTCACCGCTATATATACAATGCCGGACAGGAGAGTTTTCAATGCACCTGCACATTCTTGGCATCTGCGGTACGTTCATGGGCGGCTTGGCGCTGATCGCGCGGGCTGCCGGCCACAAGGTCACGGGTTGCGATGCGGGCGTGTACCCGCCCATGAGCACCCAGTTATCCGAACAAGGCATCGAGCTGATCGAAGGCTTTGGCGCCGAACAGATGGCGCTTGCGCCCGACCTGTACGTGATCGGCAACGTGGTCAGCCGCGGCAACCCGCTGATGGAAGCCATTCTGGAATCGGGCGCGCGCTATGTGTCCGGCCCGCAATGGCTGGGCGACAACATCCTGCCGGGCGCGCACGTGCTTGCCGTGGCGGGCACCCACGGAAAAACCACCACCAGCTCGATGCTGGCCTGGATATTGGAAGCCGCGGGCCTGGCGCCCAACTACCTGATCGGCGGCGTGGCGGCGGACCTGAAAGTGTCGGCCCGCTACGACCCCGCGCGCCGTCCCTTCGTGATCGAGGCGGACGAATACGACACGGCCTTCTTCGACAAGCGCTCGAAGTTTGTTCATTACCGCCCGCGCACCGCCATTCTGAATAACCTGGAATACGACCACGCCGACATCTTCCCCGATCTGGCGGCCATCGAAACCCAATTCCACCACCTGGTGCGCACCATCCCCGGGTCCGGCCGCATCGTGCGCCCGGCCCATTGCGACGCGCTGGACCGTGTAATTGCGCGCGGATGCTGGTCTGAAACCGTCACGTTCGGTCCCGATGGCGCCTGGCAAGCCTCGCCGCCCGATGACGACGGCGCGTTCACCGTGCTGCGCAACGGCGTTGAAGCCGGCACCGTGCGCTGGAACCTCAGCGGCGAACACAACCGCATGAACGCCTTGGCCGCGCTGGCCGCCGCCGAACACGCGGGCGTATCGGCCGCCGACGGCATCGCCGCGTTGACCCGCTTTGCCGGCGTGAAGCGCCGCATGGAACTGCGCGGCACGGTCAACGGCGTCAAGGTGTACGACGATTTCGCGCATCACCCCACCGCCATCGCCACCACCCTGGAAGGCCTGCGCCGCCAGGTCGGATCGGCCCGCATCCTGGCGGTGCTGGAACCGCGTTCCAACACGATGAAGCTGGGCACCATGGCCGCCCGCCTGCCCGATGCCCTGACGGATGCCGACCTGGTGTTCTGCTTCGGCGCGCACAGCGGCAAGCACGCCTTGGGCTGGAACCCGGCGGACGTCCTGGCGCCGCTGGGCGACCGGGCTTCCAGTTACGATGACATCGACGCGCTGGTCGCGGCCGTAACCGCCGCCGCCCGCCCCGGCGACCAGGTGCTGGTCATGAGCAACGGCGGGTTTGGCGGCGTCCACGGCAAGCTGCTGGACGCGCTGCGGGCGCGCGGCTGACCCTCCACTCTTGGACGAGCACGAAATGATCCTCTACCTGCACGGTTTTCGTTCCTCGCCAAGCTCCACCAAGGCCCGGCAGATGGCCGACGCCATGGCCCAGCGCGGGCTCGCCGCGCTATGGGCCTGCCCGCAGCTACCCGCCAGCCCCCGGCAAGCCATTGCGCTGTGCATGGACATTGCCCAACGCCAATTGCAGGGCGCGGACAGCCCCCGCGCGCTGACCGTGATCGGCTCATCGCTGGGCGGCTTCTACGCCACCTGGCTGGCCGAGCAACTGGGTTGCAAGGCCGTGCTGCTGAACCCGGCCGTGGAAGCGGCGCGCGACCTGGCGACCCAGGTCGGCGAGCACCACATGTATCATTCCAACGCGCCGTTCGTCTTTCTGCCCGAATATGTGGACGAATTGGCGGCCATCCACGTGCCTCGCATCACCCAGCCCGACCGGTACTTCCTGCTGGCGGCAACTGGCGACGAGGTGCTGGATTGGCGTGAAATGCGCGATCGCTACCTGGGTTGCCAGCAGCGTATCGTCGAAGGCAGCGACCACGGTTTGTCCGATTTTGAACGTTGGATGCCCGAGGTGCTTGAATTCGCCCTTGGCGGCAAGCAGGTTCGCCCTCAATAATCAGTACCAGGCATCAACACTCTATCTATATAGCTGCGCAAGGCGGCGCGTGCGCGTCGCCCAGGAAGATCCCCACCATGTATGTGTTTTACGAAGATGACGGCAGCTTCAAGGCCGGCAACATCCTGTCCGAGACCGACGCCAGCCTGCAGGTGGAGTCGGAATCGGGCAAGCGCAGCAAAATCAAGCGCGCCAATACCCTGTTCAATTTCGCGTCGCCCGAACCGGCGGCGCTGATGAGCCAGGCCGCCGCGGCCGCCGATGAGCTGGACCTGCAATTCCTTTGGGAATGTGCCCCCCAGGAAGAATTCGACACGCCCTCGCTGGCAACCGACTACTTTGGCCATGCCCCCACGCCCGTGGAACATGCCGCGCTGTTGATGCGCCTGCACAGCGCGCCCGCGTATTTCCACCGCCGAGGCAAAGGGCGCTACCGCCCTGCCCCGCCGGACATCCTGGCCGCCGCGCTGGCCGCGCTGGAAAAAAAGCAGCGCCAGGCCGAGCAGCAACAGGAATGGGTGGACGAGATGGCCGCGGGCCGCTTGCCCGAGCCCATTGCCCAGGTGGCTGAAACCCTGCTGATTCGTCCGGACAAGAATTCGCAGCAATGGAAGGCGCTGGACGCCGCCTGCGCCAAGCTGGGCAAAAGCCCCGACCGCCTGCTGCTGGAACTGGGCGCGTGGCCACATGCGCTGGCCCTGCACAAGCGGCGCTTCCTGGCGGTGAACTTCCCGCGTGGGCTGGAATTCCCCGAACTGGAACTGCCGCCCATCGACCGTGAACTGCCGCTGTCGGACGCCGAGATCTATTCGGTGGACGACGTCACCACCACCGAGATCGACGACGCGCTGTCCGTCACCACGCTGCCCGACGGGCGCCTGCGCGTGGGTGTGCACGTGGCCGCCCCCGGTCTGTCGGTCACCCGCGACAGCGAGTTCGACAAGCTGGCGCGCGCGCGCCTGTCCACCGTCTACATGCCGGGCGACAAGATCCCGATGCAGCCCGACAACGTCATCAAGGCGTTTTCGCTGGACGCGGGCCGCGAAGTGCCCGTGCTGTCGCTGTACGTGGTGGCCGACCCTGAAACGGGCGAAGTCATTGAATCCGAGACGCGCCTGGAACGGGTGGTGGTGCGCGAAAACCTGCGCCACAACATGCTGGACGCGCAGGTCACCGAGGCCAGCCTGGCCGACCCGTCTGCCGATATTCCTTACGGCCACTGGCTGCGTCCGCTGTGGAAGCTGGCGCAGGCGCTGTCGGCGCAACGCGAAAACGTGCGCGGCAAGCCCGAAAACAATTCCCGCGTGGAATACAGCTTCTATCTGGACGGCAACCCCGACGACCCGGACACCCCGGTGCGCCTGGTGCCGCGCCAGCGCAACGCGCCGCTGGACCGCATGGTGGCCGAATACATGATCCTGGCCAACAACCTGTGGGGCGGCCTGCTGCACCAGCATGGCGTGCCGGGCATCTACCGTTCGCAGCAGGCGGGCCGCGTGCGCATGAGCACGCAGGCGCTGCCGCACGAAGCCATCGGCGTGCCGCAATATGCCTGGAGCACGTCGCCGCTGCGCCGCTACGTGGACCTGGTCAACCAATGGCAGTTGATTGCCGCCGTGGAACACGGTGTGTCGGCGCGCCTGGTGGCCCCGTTCAAGCCGCGCGACGCGGACCTGTTCGCCATCATCGGCGCCTTCGACGCGCAATACGCCGCCTGGGCCGAATTCCAAAGCGCCATGGAACGCTACTGGTGCCTGCGCTGGCTCAAGCAGCACGGCGTGACCCGCACCGTTGCGCACGTACTGCGCGACGACCTGGTCCGCTTCGCCAACGCACCGCTGGTGACCCGCGTGGGCGGCATGCCGGAACTGGAACGCGGCACCGCCGTGGAAATCGACATCCTGGGCATGGACGAACTAGGCCTGGAACTGGACTGCCGCTACGTAGGCGAACTCAGCCCGGCCACGTAGGATGGGTAAAGCGCGCAGGGCTTCATGCAACTGAAACACGGCCCCGCGCGCGCAACCCATCAAGCGCCCGTAACCACCCAACGCCCCAGCCCGGCCACAGCGTCAGTGGGTGCGCGACGGCGTGGCCGCCTTGCGGCGTGCCGTCCAAAAGCTGTTACACAGCGGTCGGCCGGCATGGCCGACCGACGCGGACTCGCCTTACAATGCGACCGTGCAACGCCCTGACTCCCCCTCCCCGCTAGGCCGTTACCTGCGGTGGCTGGGCGCTCCCGCCCAGCACTACCTGCGTATCGGCATTGCAATATCGCTGTTGGTGCACGCCGGCGCCCTGGCGTGGCGGTTCGGCGCGCCCGCGCTGACGCGCCCGCCCGTGACCAGCCTGGAAGTGGTGCTGTTGAACGCACGCAGCGAAACGCCGCCCGAGGCGCCACGCGCCCAGGCCCAGAACCAGATGAGCGGCGGTGGCAACGCTGAACGCGGCATGACCACCACGCCGCTGCCCCAGACCGGCGAGTCCGCCGAGACCATCGTGCTGGAGGCCATGCGCCGCCGCCAGGTGCAGTTGGAAGCCGAACAGACCCGCCTGATGACCCAGTTGCGCTCAACGGACAAGGCGGGCGCCGAACGTCAGGCCGTGAACCCGTGGCCCGATGGCGCCGACCTGGGCCAAGACGCCGAAGACCAGGCCAGCGTCATCCAGAATGCGCAGGTCGCCGCCCTGGCCGAACGGGTCCAGCAATACAGCAATGAACCGCGCAAGCAATTCGTGGCCCCCTCGGCCGAAGCCTCGCGCTACGCCGCGTACCTGGACGCCTGGCGCGCCCGCATCGAGGCCATCGGCACCCAGCACTATCCCGACGAAGCCCGGGGACGCATCTATGGTTCGTTGCGCATCACCGTATCGGTGCGTGCCGACGGCAGCATCGCCGACGTGGAAATCGACCAACCGTCCCCACACGCCGTGCTGAACCAGGCTGCGCGCCGCATTGTCCAGTTGGCTGCGCCCTTTCCCCCCTTCCCGCCCGATATCGCCCGCGATACGGACGTGCTGGTCATCACTCGCACCTGGCACTTCGTCAACGACACCCTGGAAACACAAGCTCCATGACCGAGGCGTCCCCTCTTGCCCGCTACGCCGTCATCGGCAACCCCATCGCGCACAGCCGCTCGCCCCAGATCCACACCCTGTTTTCCCAGCAAACCGGCAAACCGCTCAGCTATGAGCGGCTGCTGGCGCCGGTTGATGGCTTTGCCGATGCCGTGGCCGCCTTCGTGGCCGAAGGCGGGCAGGGCCTGAACGTGACGGTGCCGTTCAAGCTGGACGCCTACGCGCTGGCGGCGGGCCATCTGTCCACCCGCGCGCGGCTGGCCGGCGCGGTCAACACCTTGTCCTGGCGCGATGGCGCCTGGCACGGCTGCAATACCGACGGCGTTGGTCTGGTGTCCGACCTGCTGCGCCTGGGCGTGCGCCTGCCGGACGCCGCCGTGCTGCTGGTGGGCGCCGGCGGCGCCGCCCGGGGCGTGCTGCAACCACTGGCGCAAGCCGGCTGCGCGCGCATCCATATCGTCAACCGTACTGCGTCCAAGGCGCTGGAACTGGCCGACGCCTGGCGCGCCAGCGGCGTGTCGCCGCAAACCCAGGTCACGGCGGGCGGGCTCTCGGACGCCGTGCGGCCTGGCTGCTGGAACGTGGTCATCAACGCCACGGCCAGCGGCTTGCAGGATGCCGCGCCGGACTTGCCGCCGGGGCTGTACGCCGATGGCGCGGCGGCCTACGACATGATGTATGGCGCCAGACCCACCGCCTTCATGCAGCAGGCCGAAGCCGACGGCGCCGCGCTGACGGCCGACGGCCTGGGCATGCTGGTGGGCCAGGCCGCTGAGAGCTTTTTCATCTGGCACGGCGTGCGCCCCGACCCAGCCCCCGTGCTGGCGGCGCTGCGCGAGGCCCTTGTGGCCGGACGCTGAGCGGCATGGCGACGCGCAAGCAAGGCCGATCCTGGTTCCGGATCACCACCGGCGTGCTGATGGCGCTGCTGTGCGCGGTGCTGCTTTATCAGTTCTGGCTGTTCGCCCAGGTGGTCTGGTTCAATTACCGCGACCCCGGCAGCAGCGCCATCATGCGCGAAGAACGCTCGCGCCTGCGCGAAGGCAACCCGGCCTTCCAACTGAAGTACGACTGGGTGCCCTACGACAAGATCAGCCGCAATCTGAAGCGCGCGGTGGTGGCCTCCGAAGATTCCAGATTCACCGAACACGATGGCGTCGAATGGGACGCCATCCGCAAGGCCTGGGAATACAACCAAAGGCAGGAAGAGGCAGGACGCAGCAAGATGCGCGGCGGCTCGACCATCACGCAGCAATTGGCAAAGAACCTGTTTTTGTCCAGTTCGCGCAGTTACATCCGCAAGGGCCAGGAATTGGTGCTGACCTACATGATCGAACACGTCATGACCAAGGAACGCATTCTTGAGCTGTATCTGAACGTGGCGGAATGGGGCGTGGGCGTGTTCGGCGCACAGGCGGCCGCACAGCACTATTTCAATACCTCGGCCGCCAACCTCAGCGCCAGCCAGTCGGCCCGGCTGGCCGCCATGCTGCCCAACCCTCGCTTCTACGACAGCCGCCGCAATTCCAACTACCTGAACTCCCGCGTGGGCGTGCTGACGCGCCGCATGCGGATGGTTGACATTCCCTGACACGTAAAAGCGTGCACCGGCATCCTGCCATCCCCACCCTGGGCGGCGGGATTTGTTAAGCTTTCACGTTTAGCGCTCCCCCATCATTTTCATGCGTACCGCCCGTCGCTACCTGGCCCGCGAGATCTATCGCTCTTGTGCAGTGGTCCTTATGGCCCTGCTAGGCCTTTTCACGTTCTTCGCGCTGGTGGACGACCTGGACAACGTGGGCGACAAGTTCTCCATGATGGCCCTGCTCTACATGCAGGCGCTGGCCATTCCCACCCGCTTGTACGACCTGCTGCCCATCGGGCTGCTGATCGGCGCGATCCTGGCGCTGGCCGGCCTGGCCCAGCGCAACGAACTTGTCATCCTGCGCGTGTCTGGCGTCAGTGGCATGCGCCTGTTGCGCATGCTGTGGGTAGTGACCATCCCGCTGATGATCGGCGCCGCCCTGTTGTCCGAATACGTCACGCCCTGGGCCGAGATCAAAAGCGGCGAGGCCAATCTGATGTTTCGCGGCAAGGCCGGCGGCGACCGCCTGAACAGCGGCTACTGGTTCAAGGAACCCACCGCCAACGGCGGCATGCGCATCATCAACATCGCCGAGCTCAAGGGCGACGGCCAGGTGGCCGGCATCACCCTGTACGAATTCAAGAAAGACCAGACCCTGACCGCGCTGTCCACCGCGCCCACCGGCTCGTTCGCCCATGGCGACCTGGTGCTCAAGAACGTATCGGAAACGCGCCTGGATGATGACGCGGCCGACGCTCTGGCCGACGCGCGTCAACCCAAGAACCCGCCCGCCTCGGTGGTGAAGCTGCCCGAGCGCACGGTGGATACGACCCTTAGCGCCGAACGCCTGCTGGCCCGTGTGCTGACGCCCGAGCGCATGTCCATCATCACCTTGTTGGACTATGTGGAGTACCTGCGCGACAACCAACTGCAATATGGTCGACAGGTTGTTGCCCTGTGGCGCAAACTGGCGTATCCCTTCACCCTGCTTGTGATGATCACGATTGCCGCCCCCATTGGCCTGATGCAGACGCGTCGCGGCGGCGTGGGCGCAAAGGTGTTCATCGGCATCTTGCTGGGCGTGGGTTTCTTCATGCTGAACCAGCTGGCCCTGAACGTGGGGATGCTGGGCAAGTGGCCGCCCTGGCTGACGGCCCTGGGTCCGAACATCGGCGCCATGGCGCTGGCGCTGAGCGCCATGAGCTATATGGAATACCGCCACACCATTACCCGCATCGTCCAACAACGTTGGCCTTGGAGCAAGAGTCCCGCATGAACGGCAGTATCTGGATGATCGGCGACGTGCAGGGATGCTGCTCGCCGCTGGATCGCTTGCTGGCCCACCCCGACCTGGTCGGAGATCCCCGCTCGCGCTTCTGGTTCGCAGGCGACCTGGTCAACCGTGGCCCGCAGTCGCTGGAAACCCTGCGTCGCATCATCGACCTGGGTGACCGCGCGACCTCGGTGCTGGGCAACCATGACCTGCACCTTCTGGCTGCCGCCGCCGGGGTGCGCAAGCCGTCCAAGTCGGACACGCTGGACGAAATCCTGCGAGCGCCGGACGCCAGCGACCTGATCAACTGGCTACGTTTTCGGCCCCTGGCGCATTTTGAACAGGGTCACCTGCTGGTGCACGCGGGCACCTTGGCCAAGTGGGATGTGGCCAAGACGCTGGCCCTGGCGGGTGAAGTGCAGGACGCCTTGCGTGGGCCGAACTGGCAGAAGGCGCTGCAGAAGATGTACGGTAACGAGCCGGCCACGTGGAAAGAAGACCACAAGGGCGGCAAACGGATGCGAGTCATCATCAACGCGCTGACACGCATCCGCCTGTGCACGCCGAACGGCCACATGGAGTTCGCCACCAAGGTCACCCCCGGCGCGTGGCCGCCAGGCCTTGTGCCCTGGTTCGACGTCCCCAACCGCGCTACGCGCGACATCACGACGGTGTTCGGCCATTGGTCCACGCTGGGCCTGCTGCAGCGCCCCGACGTCATCTGCCTGGACACCGGCTGCGTCTGGGGCGGATCCTTGACCGCGCTACGCTTGCAGGACCGCAAGCTGGTGCAGGTCAAGTGTTCGCAGTTCCAGGATCCGCTGTCGGAATAAGCTGTACGCGGGATGAAGCGCGGCGGGGTCGATAAAACAACCTCATCCACGAACGCGCACGACCCATCGCGCAACCGCTGCAGATGGGTTCCGGGCGGCCAGCACCGGCTTTCCCAGGCAAACCATCTCGCCCTCCACCCATCCTACGATCCCAAACCGCAGGATCGTAGGATGGGTGAAGCGCGGCAAGGCCGCCAAAAGAACCCAATCCACGAACGCGCGCAACCCATCTCTCCGCAAACACTCAATGCCGAATTTCCGCCAGGAACTTCTGCGCCCGCACCGTTCCCGGCCGGTTAAAAAACGCCTCCGGCGTTCCCGTCTCCACGATCCGCCCCGCGTCCATGAACCACACCCGGTCCGCCACTTCTCGTGCGAACCCCATCTCGTGCGTCACGCACACCATCGTCATCCCGTCGCGGGCCAACCCCTTCATCACCTGAAGCACCTCGCCCACCATCTCCGGGTCCAGCGCGCTGGTCGGCTCATCAAACAACATCACCGGCGGGTTCATCGCCAACGCTCGCGCAATCGCTACCCGTTGCTGCTGCCCACCTGAAAGCTGGGCCGGATACGCCTCGGCCTTATGCGCCAGGCCCACCCTTTCCAGCAACTGCATCGCCCGCTCACGGGCCTCGGCGCGTTTTGCGCGCTTGAGTTGCAGCGGCGCCAGCATCAGGTTTTCCAGCACCGACAAATGCGGGAACAGGTTGAACTGCTGAAACACGAATCCGATATGGCTGCGCAACTGATCCAGGTGCACCTTCGGGCCATAGATATCTTGCCCGTTGACCTCGATCACGCCCTTCTGGATAGGTTCCAGGCGGTTCACGGTACGGATCAGCGTCGACTTGCCCGACCCCGACGGCCCGCACACCACCACCACCTCTCCTTGCGTGACCTCTTCAGTCACATCGGCCAGCGCCTGGTAGTCGCCATACCACTTCTGCACTTGTGAAAATCGGATCATGTCGGCACCACTTTAGAAACAGCCCCAAGCCCGGCGCGCCGCCTGCCGATACGTCGTTCGGTCAGGTGCACCAATGAACTCAGGCCAAAATTCAGAATGAAATACGTCATCGCCAGCAGGCCGAACACTTCAAACGGCTTGGTCAGCAAGACGCTGTTGATCTGGTTGGCGGCGTAGGTCAGTTCCTGCACGCTGATCACATAGGCCAGCGACGTTTCCTTCACCGTCGACACAAACTGGCTCAGCATGCTGGGCAGCATGTTGTAGAGCGCCTGCGGCAAGATCACCCGCCGCATCGTCTGCATGTACGACAAGCCCAACGCCCGGCTGGCCTCTTGCTGCCCCGGCGGCAAGGCCTGGATGCCCGCGCGGATGATCTCGGCCAGGTAGGCGCTTTCGTAGCAGACCAGCGCCACCACCATCGTGGTCGTGCCCGCGACGGGGCGGCCGATGATGATCGGTACAAAAAAGTACGCCCAGAAGATGAACATCAAGAGCGGCAGGCCGCGCACCAGATACACCACCGCCGACGACGGCCAGTAGAAGATGCGGTACGGGCTGATGCGGCCCAGCGCCAGCAGCACGCCGCAAGGCAAGGCCAGCGTCAGGCTGACGGCCGCCAGGCCCAGCGTGGCCACCAGCCCGCCTATCGGGCCGTGCGGATACTGCCCGATCAGAAGCAGCAGCCAATTGTCTTTCAGTATGTCCCACATCTCAGCGCGCCCCCAGCGGACGATAACGTCGTTGCAAGATCGCGCCGCCGCCCATGATCAAGAACGACAGCAACAGATAGATGACCGTCACCACGGCATAGGCCTCAAAGGTGCGGAACGTGTAGTTCTCGATCTCACGCCCCGCCGCTGTCAGTTCCGTTACGCCGATCGCCATCGCCAGGCTGGTGTTCTTCAACAGCAACAGGGTCTGGTTCAGCAGCGGCGGAATCGCGATGCGAAACGCCTGCGGCAGCACCACGCAACGCATGGTGCGCAGAAAGCTCAGGCCCAGCGCGCGCGATGCTTCCACCTGCCCCGGCGGAATGCCGCGCACGGCGCTGCGCAGGTCTTCGCAGATGTAGGCCGACATCACCAGCCCGATCGCGATGCACGACATGATGAATTCACTGCCGTGGCTGTTGAGCCAATCGCTCAAGCCTTGCGGCAGCAACGCCGGCACGCCGAAGTACCAGAACAGGATGTGCACCAGCATGGGCACGTTGCGGTGGAACGCGACATACACCGCGATCACCGCGTTGGCCACGGGCGAGCCCGTCAGGCGGATTACCGCCAGCAGGCTGCCCAGGCAGAACGCCAGAATCCAGGAAAGCCCGGCCAGCGCCAGGGTGGTGATCAACCCCCTGAGCAGCCAGTCCGGGTACTCGCCTTGGAAAATGGCGCTGAAGTCGAAAACGTAGTGCATCGAAAGAGGCTCCAGCGCGTGCGCGCATCAACCCTTGATGGCTTCGATGCGGAAGTCGCGCTTCAGGTTGAACTGCGTGCCCGCACCAAACCACTTGTCGAACAGCTTGGCGGCCTGGCCCGAGGCCTCCATGCCGTCCAGCACCTTGTTCACCTGATTCAGCATGGCGGTGTCGCCCTTGCGCACGCCCATGCCCCAGGGTTCAACAAACAGCGCCGGTTGCAGAATCTTCACGGGCACCGCGCTGCCGGCGGCCTGCTGCTGAAGCTTCACCAGCATCATTTCCGACGCCACAAAGCCGCTGACCTTGCCCTGTTGCAGCGCCAGGAACGCGCCGCTGGGGTCTTTGAACGTCACCGTATCCACATTCGGGATGTTCTTGCGCGCGCCCTGCTCCGAGGACGAGCCACGCACGGCGCTGACGCGCTTGCCCGCCAGGTCGGCAGGCGCCTTCACGTCTTTCTCGGACTCGCGCGCCAGGATCTTCTGCAGGCTCACGAAATGCTGATGCGAATAGTCGATCTGCTTCGCGCGGTCGGGGCTCCAACCCAGGTTGGCGGCCACCACGTCGACGCGGCCGGCAATCAGTTCGGGGATGCGGGCCTCGACGGCGATCAGCTTCAGTTCCAGCGGCACGCCCAGGCTATCCGCCACGGCCTGGCACATATCGACTTCGTAGCCGACGACGGCGCGGGTCTTCGGGTCCTGGAAGCTGAAGGGTTCGGCGGTGCCCATGGTGCCGCAGATGAATTTGCCGCGCGCCTTGATGTCTTGCACGGTGTCCGCATGCGCGGCGGGCGCCAGCGTGGCGGCCAGGCCGACGGCGGCAACGAAGGAAGCAATGGTGGTCTTCATGGTAATTCCCCTTGAATATAGGTATGGGTACTGCCCGTTATGGGTACTGCTGAAAAAGCACGTTCAACGCAGCGCCGCGCAGGCGCTGTTGATACGGCGGCATCCTTCTTCGATGTTCTCCATCGACGTGGCGAAGCTCAGCCGCAGGTAGGGCGACAAGCCATAGGCCGCGCCGTCCAGCACCGCGACGCCGGCCTCGTCCAACAGGTACATCACCACGTCCAGATCGCTTTCCAACACGCGGCCGGCCGGCGTGCGCTTGCCAAGCAGGCTTTCGACCGACGGATAGACATAGAACGCGCCCTGAGGCTCCGGGCAGCGGATGCCCGGCACCGCGTTCAGCAGGGCCACGATGCGGTCGCGGCGCGCGTGAAACACGGCGGCGGCATCGCTGACGCAGCGCTGGTCGGCGGTCAAGGCCACGCGCGCGGCGGCCTGGCTGATGGCGCTGACGCAACTGGTGCTTTGCGAAATCAGCGTGGCCATGGCCTTGATCAGCGGCTTGGGGCCGCCCGCGTAGCCCAGGCGCCAGCCGGTCATGGCGTAGGCCTTGGACACGCCGTTGATCGTCAGCGTGCGGCCCGCCAGCGCCGGCACAACGGCCGCGGGCGAGGCGTGGCGCGCGTCGCCGTAGGCCAGGTGTTCATAGATTTCGTCCGTCATCAACCACACATGCGGATGACGCGCCAGCACCTCGCCCAAGGCACGCAGTTCGTTCGCGCTGTACATGGCGCCGGTGGGATTGCTGGGCGTGTTCAGCAGCACCCATTTCGTGCGCGGCGTGATGGCCTGTTCCAGCGCTTGCGGCGTCAATTTGAAGCCATCGGCTTCGGGGCAGGCCAGCACCACGGGCGTGCCGTCGTTGACCAGCACCATGTCCGGGTACGACACCCAGTACGGCGCGGGGATGATGACTTCGTCGCCCGCCTGCACGGTGGCGGCCAGCGCGGTGAAGATCAATTGCTTGGCGCCCACGCCGACGATCAGCTCGTCCAGCCCGTAGTCCAGGCCGTTTTCACGCTGGAACTTGGCACGCACGGCTTCCAGCAGCGGCTTGGCGCCGGCCGACGCGGTGTAGCGGATGTCGCCGCTGTTCAGCGCGTCGATGCCCGCCTGCACAATGTGCGCGGGCGTGGGCAGGTCAGGTTCGCCCACGGTGAAGTCGATGATGTCGCGGCCTTCCGCGCGCAACTGGTCCACGCGCGTCTTGGCGGCCATGCTGGGCGACGGCTTGATGGCGCGGGCGCGTTCAGCCAGGAAGGCGGTGTCGGCGGCGCTCATGCCAGCCCCTTGGCGGCAAAGGCGGCCTGCATCCAGCTTTGCGTCTTATCGCCCAGGGCGATCTCGGCCATGATGCGTTCTTCCTTGGCCGCATGCGCGTGCGCGGCGGCAATCAGGCTTTCCGCGTCGGACGCGGCAAAGCAGACCAGGCCGTCTTCGTCGCCCACGATGATGTCGCCGGGGTTGACCACCTGACCTCCGATGGACACGGGCACGTTGACCTCGCCCGGACCGTCCTTGTAGGGGCCGCGATGGATGTGGCCGCGCGCATAGCAGGGGAAGCTGTCCGCTTCAAACGCGGCCACGTCGCGGATCGCGCCGTCCACCACCACGCCGGCGCAGCCATGCACTTGCAGGTAGCGCTTCATGATTTCGCCGAGTACGGCGTTGGACAGGTCGCCGCCCGCGTCCACCACCAGCACGTGGCCGGGCTGGATCTGCATCATGGCCTTGTAGATCATCAGGTTGTCGCCCGGGCGCGTCTTGACCGTCAGCGCGGTACCCACGAGCTTGCCGCTGCCGTTGTAGCGGTGCAGGCCCGAGATGCCCTCGCGGCGCGCCAGGTTGTCGCTAAGGTGGGGCGTGACGATGCCGGCAAGCGCTTCAAGAATGGCGGCGGGGGCAACAGGGGAAGCCGGCAATTGGCGGGCGCCGGTAAGGATATTGGCCATGACGATCTGCAGTTCCTGGGTCGGTAGCCGCCGGCAACCCTGTGGATTTTTCAGGATGCAGGCCGGCCGGGTGAACAATCAGATGGCATGTTGCGAGCTTTTCGTTTTCAGAAAAAGGGATTAAATTTCCACGAGCTTCATCAATTTTTGGAATATAGGGGTTAGCCCTAGGCGGAAATTTCGGAATGAACATCCCTATGACGCGGTGTCTGGCATGCTGACGTTCAAGCAGATCGAGGCCCTGTACTGGACCGTCCGGCTGGGCACGTTTTCCGCCTCGGCGCAGAAGCTGCACACCACCCAATCGGCCATCACCAAGCGCATCCAGGAGCTGGAGGCGGACTTCAACGTGGCGCTCTTCGACCGCTCGGGCCATCGCGCCGAACTGACCGCGCGAGGGCACGAGGTCTATGCGCTGGCCGAAGACATGCTGGGCCATCGCGACCGCCTGCTAGTGCGCCTGAAAGGCCAGCACACGCTGACCGGCACCTTCCGTTTCGGCATTACCGAGATCACGGCCATGACGTGGCTGCCCGCCTTGATCCGCCTGCTGCGCGCGCACTATCCGCGCATCACGCTGGAACCGCACATCGACCTGGGGGCCGACCTGCTCAAGCGCTTGCAGGCGGGGCAGTTGGACATGGCGTTCCTGCACGGGGAATTCGCGGAACCGAACTTGCAAGTCGTGGCGCTGCAACGCCTGGAATTCGCCTGGATGGGCAGCCCTGACCTGATCGACGCCAGCCGCATCTACACGCCCGCCGACATCGCGCGCCTGCCGCTACTGCGTCAAAGCCGCGAGTCGGGCTTGAACATGATCTATGACGGCTGGCTGCGGCCGCACACGCCGGACAGCAATATCTTCACGATCAACAGCCTGATCGCCATGGCGGGCCTGACTGCCGCCGGCTTCGGCGTCAGTTGCCTGCCCCGCGATTATTTCGCGGACATGGTCAGCAAGAAGCAGTTGGTGATTGCGCGTACCAGCACCGCGCCGCCGCAATCGGTCTACAGCGCGATGTTCCGCCGTGACGCGGACGTGGCGTTCTGTGAAAGCGTGGCGGAACTGGCGGAAAGCTGCTGCGAGTTTTCCGGCGGGGTGTAGGGGGAAAGGCCTTTACAGCACGCTCAGGATCGCGTCGCGCGCCTGATGCGACAGCTCAAGCCGGGTCGGCAAGCTGCCATCCGGATGCCTTGCCGCCAACACCGGCAGAAACACCACTTCGACGGACAAGCCCGTGGCGCCCAGCACGCGCCACAGATTGGCCACCAGGCTTTCTTCGCCCACGAACGCCGCGAAGCCGTCGCGCTTGCCATCGCGCAGGAAGCGCAAGGCCACGGGTTGAATTTCCACGGCCGCTGAACGCGCCGGTTCGAACAGGCTGGCGTGGAAGGGAAGCAGGTCGAAGCCTTCCGTCGTCGTGCCTTCCGGGAACAGCCCCACCGCGTCGCCCAGCTTGAAGCGGGCCTGCATGGCCTCGCCCATGGCGTGCACCGCGTGGCGTTGGCCGCGTTCGATGAAGAGCGTGCCCGCCCCCGCCACCAGCCAGCCGATCACGGGCCATTTACGGATCTCGCTCTTGGCGACGAACGACGTGGGGCGCGCGGAATTGAGGACGAAGATGTCGATCCAGGAGACATGGTTCGCCACCAGCAGCACCGGCCCGGTCATGCGGGGGTCGCCCCTGAAGCTGACTTTCAGGCCGCAGACCGCCATCAGCGCGCGCGACCACGACCGGTTCAGCCAGGCCCGCGTTCGCGGGCGGATGAAGGGGTAGACGAGCCCCACGCAAAACAAGCCAAATACGATCAGAGGCAGCACCAAGGCCAGCCGTAAGACAAAGCGCAGCAGCTTCAAACTGAGGTCTCCCAGACCAGTTGGCCACCGACCACGGTGGCGCGTACCCGACCGGGCAGCATCATACCCGCGAACGGCGTATGCGGGCTGCGGCTTTGCAGCGCCGTGGGCGTCACCAGCCATTCGGCATCCAGATCCACCACGCAGACGTCGGCGGGCGCGCCCACGCCCAACTGGCCGGCCTGGGCGGCGGGGTTGCTGGTGCTGGTGCTGGTGCCGCTGCCGATACCGCTGAGCACCGCGCCCGGACCCGATGTGACCCGAGCCAGCGCGTCGGCCAGCGGCACGCGGTGGTCGCGCGCCCATTTCAAGGTCAGCGGCAGCAGCAGTTCCAAAGCCGTTGCGCCCGGCGTGGACAGCGGAAACGGCGCCGCCTTGCCGTGCCTGTCCACAGGCGTGTGATCCGAGCACAGCGCCTGGACCAGCCCTTCAGCCAGTGCCGCCTGGATGGCGTCGCGATCACGCTGGCCGCGCAGCGGCGGCCGCAGGCGGAAGTGCGTGTCGAAGAAACCGATATCGACATCGGTCAGGTGCAGGTTGTGCGCCGACACGTCGGCCGTTACCGCCAGGCCTTCGCGCCTGGCCGCGCGCAGCAACGCCAAGCCTGGCGCGGTGGACAGGCGAGTCAGGTGCACGCGCGCGCCGGTGGCCCGTTGCAGTTCGAAGATGGTGTTCAGGGCCACCGTCTCGGCTTGCGGCGGCAGGCCTTCCAGGCCCAGGCGTTCGGCATAGGCGCCGCTGGCGGCAACCGCGCCCTGGGCCAGCCATGGGTCCTGCGGACGCAGCCACAGCGTGTAGCCCAGCCCGCTGGCATAGCGCATCGCGCCCCACAGCACGCGCGTATCCGCAATGCCGTGCTCGCCTTGCGCATAGGCCAGGCAACCCGCTTGCGCAAGCAGGCCCATTTCCGTCAGCGTCTCGCCCGCCAGGCCCACCGTCATCGCGCCCAGCGGATGAATGCGGGGCTGACCGGCTTCCATCTGGCGCGTCAAGGCGTCGACCTTGCCGGGTTCGTCCAGCGCCGATTCCGAATCTGAATCCGGCGGCATCACCAGCCGCGTCACGCCGCCGGCCAATGCCGCGCGCAACTCGGCGGGCGCGAACGCCAGGCCCGTTGCATGGCCAGGCTGCGCCACGCGCGCGGACAGGTCCACCAAGCCCGGCAATACCGCCAGGCCGGTCGCGTCCAGCACGCGATCCGCCTGAAAGCCATCCGGCGCGGCGCCAGCCGCCAGCACGGCCACCACCCGGCCATCGGCAAGAAAAAGATCATGCTGCCCGTCCACCCCATTGGCGGGATCGATCAGGCGGCCATTGGCGATGTGCAGCCTCATGGCGTGTCTCCGGCCAGCACGCTCAGGGCGGCCAGGCGCAAGCGGTCTTCCAGGTCGGCCAACTGCGCCTGCACGGGCGGCAGGGCGGCGGCCACGTCGCCATCCACTTCCACACCCGGGGTCAGCGCGCCGCCGGGCAAGAGCAGCGCATCGGGTTTGGCTGCGGCCAACGCAACGGGTGTCAGCCCATACAGGTGGGCGTATTCGCGCGCGGACGGCAGTAGCGCGCCGCTGATGCGTTCCACCAGCAAGGGCAGCACGATGATGACGTCGGCCGCTTGCAGCCCGTCGTGCAAGCTCGCGCATTCGCGCACGCCCAACTGCGGCAAGCCTTCTGGCAGCAGCGTGCGGGGCGCCACCACACGCACCTCGGGCACGCCCAGGGTCGTCATGGCGTGGATGACCGACCGCGCCAGGCGCGAATGGCGGATGTCGCCCACCAAGGTCACGGCCAGATTCGTCAGGTCCTGCTTGGCGTGCAGCATGGCCTGTATCAGCGCCAAGGCGGGCAAGGGGTCTGCGTGCGAACCGTCACCGGCATTGATGACACGCAGGCCCGGCGCAGCGTGCGCAGCGGCACAATGAGCCGCACCGCTGGCCGCATGGCGCAACACCAGCACGCCGGGCTGCAAGCGCGCCACCGTCTCGGCCAGCGCGTCGCCCACATGCGCGGTGCCGGCAGGCGCGCCTGGCGGGGCATGCACGTCGGGCGCGTGTTGTGCGTGCTGCCCGTTTTGCGCGGTTTGCACATCCTGCGCGTCCAGCACCACGGGCAAGAGCGACAACCGCGTTGCCAGTGCGGCATAGGCGTCGCGATCGGCAAGGTCATCGCCAAGGGATAGAAAAACGGGGCATGGCGCGGCGTGCCCGTCGGGCATCGGAGTGGCCGGGGAACCGGCGTCGTCCGCTGCCGCATAGGCACGCGCGGCGTCCAGCAAGCGCTCGACGTGGCGCTTGGGCAGCCCTTCCGTTGTCAGCAGATGTATGAGTTCGCCGCGGCGATCAAGTTGCGGATTCAGCATAGAAAAAGCCGGGCCAGGCGCGTTACGCCGCAGGCAGGGTGTCGAGATATCGTTGCAGGATAACAGCCGCCGCCATCGCGTCATCGGCGGCGTGCGTGCCCAGAAGGCGTTGCGCTTCCATGCTGGAACCGCGCTCGTCCACCAGTTCGACCGCGATGCCGAAACGACCATGCAGTTGATTGGCGAAACGCCGGCAGCGCGCGGTGGCCGGCTGTTCGCCGCCATCGGCATCCAGCGCCAGCCCCACCACCACGCGGTGGGGCTGCCATTCCTGCAAGAGCGCCGCGATGCGGCCAAAGCGCGCATCGCGGATTTCACTGAAGATGATTTCCAGCGGGCGCGCCTGGCGCGTCAGGGTGTTGCCGATGGCGATGCCGATTTTCTTTTCGCCAAAGTCGAAACCAAGCAGTGTTTCTTCAGGCATGGCCCGCATCGCCCGCCAGCATGACCGGATCAATGCCCAGCAGCTTGAGCGCGGCGGGGTAGCGGTCTTCGGCGGGTACGTCGAAGATGATGTGGTCGTCGGCACCCACGCTGAGCCAGGCATTCTGGCCCATTTCGCTTTCCAGTTGCCCAGCGCCCCAGCCGGCATAACCCAGCGTGACCAGCATGCGGGCGGGGCCATTGCCGTCGGCCACGGCTTGCAGCACGTCGCGCGAGGTGGTCAGCGCCATGGCGCCCATCTTGATGCTGGAGCTGTAGTCGCCGGCGGGCGCGTGCAGCACGAAGCCGCGGTCGGTCTGGACCGGGCCGCCGAAGTAAACCAGCGTGTCTTTGACCGGGCCGATTTCAAGCGTCAATTCGATGCGCTCGAACAAGGTGCCCAGGGTCAGGTCCGTGGGCCGGTTGATGACCAGGCCCAGCGCGCCGCGTTCGGTGTGTTCGCACACGTAGATGACCGAGCCGGCCAGGCTGCCTTCCACCATGCCAGGCATGGCGATCAGGAACTGGTTGGCAAAGTTGGCCGCCTGCGATGCGGCGGATTCGTGATGTTTTTCCGTCATGGCAACCCCTTTGGGTAGTCTGAAAGAACCGTGGACGTCGCACACGCGAGCGTGGCCGTCTTGCCTGGCGGCAGACCGTCTTCGGTTACGTGGGATGGGGTCATGCCCCATCTTACGAGCCCTGGCGGAATGGGTCAGCGGGTCGGGTTCAGATTTCCATCAATTCAAAGTCCTCTTTGCGGGCGCCGCATTCGGGACAGACCCAGTTCGGCGGCACGTCTTCCCAGCGGGTGCCGGGAGCAATGCCTTCGTCGGGGAGGCCGGCCTCTTCGTCATAGACCCAGCCACAAATCAGACACATCCAAGTACGCATAGTTCTCTCTTACATCAAAACCCCACCCGGTTCCCCGTGGCGGGGCAAAGGTGGGGGGCTTCCATTAGAATGGGGACAATCTTACCGAAACCCAATAGGGGTTCCCCTGATTCACCTCAAAATGAATCCGGGTACTCCGCTCAAAGCTCAAGCGCTGTCTACGTGGCCCCCGTTACTCCCCCCCTCGTTTTGGTCTTCGGCCCGTTCGATCCCTCGGGATCCGACGGCTTGCCCGCGGATGCCGTCACCTGCGCCCGGCTGGGCTGCCATGGCCTGGCGGCCGTGACCGCGCTGACCGTGCAGGACACTGCCGGCATCGAAGAAATCCATCCCGTTTCGCCCGACCTGCTGGACGACCAGGCACGCTGCCTGCTGGAAGACATGTCCGTGCAGGCCATCAAGGTGGGCGGACTATACACCGCTGAAACTGCCAGCGTGGCAGCCCAAGTGGCCGCCGACTACAGCCAGGTGCCGCTGGTGCTGCACCTGGGCCAGCGCGCCCCGGTGCCCACCGATGCCGCCGACGAAGACGAGGCCGACGACCTCCTGGCCGCTACGCTTGAACTGGTGCTGCCGCAGACCGATCTGGTGATCATCGAGCACCTGCGCCTGGCGCAGTGGCACGCCGACGGCGACATCGATATCGGGGACGCACCTTCGCCCATGCACGCCCTGGTGGCGGCGGGCGCGCAGTGGGTGCTGGTGCTGGGCAGCCCGCAGCGGCCCGGCCATTTTGCCAATGTGCTGCTGGGCCCCAACGGCCAAACCCACACCTGGCCGTGGCAGACGCCGCCCGACCGCAATGGCGATGCCGGCGGCCTGGCCGCCACCGCCATTACCGCCATGCTGGCGCGCGGGCTGGACATGCCCGAGGCCGTGCGCCAAGGCCTGGCGCACGCCGATGCGTCGGTCGCGGCCAGTTTCCTGCCGGGCATGGGCCGGCGCATTCCCAACCGGATCCAACCGCAATGAAACCCTTGCGCTTTCCTGCCGGCCTGTATGGCGTCACGCCTGAATGGGACGACACCGACCGCCTGCTGCAAGCCGTGCGCAAGGCCGCCGAGGGCGGTATGCGTTCCCTGCAATTGCGGCGCAAGAACGTGCCCGACGCGGTGCGCGCCGAACAGGCCCGCGCGTTGGCGCCGCTGTGCCGCGAGCTGGGCGTGGTGTTCCTGATCAATGACGACTGGCGCCTGGCGCTGGACGTGGGCGCCGACGGCGCGCACGTGGGCCGCGACGACGAAAGCCTGGCGCGCATCCGCGCCGAAGCCGGCCCCGACCTGATCCTGGGCGGTTCCAGCTACGACGACCTGACGCGTGCCCGCGAACTGCTGGACGCGGGCGCCGACTACATCGCCTTCGGCGCCATGTTCGCGTCCACCGTCAAACCCGACACCGTGCGCGCGCCGCTGTCGGTGCTGACCGAAGCCCGCCGCCTGGTCGACGAACGTGATGCGCCCCGCCCCGCCGTGGTGGCCATCGGCGGCATCACGCCCGACAACGCGCCGCTGGTGGCGCAAGCCGGCGCCGACGCCATCGCCGTCATCACCGCCCTTTTCGAAGCGCCCAGCATCCGCGCCGCCGCGGCGGCCTGCTCCGCGCCCTATTCCGTCAACCCTTTACGCAAGCCTTGAACGCCATGTCCCGTAACGAACAGCTTTTTGAACGCGCCTGCCTCAGCATCCCTGGCGGCGTCAATTCGCCCGTGCGCGCTTTCCGCTCAGTCGGCGGCACGCCGCGCTTCATCAAGCGCGCGCAAGGCCCGTACGTGTGGGACGCGGACGACAAGCAGTACATCGATTACGTGGGCTCGTGGGGCCCCGCCATCCTGGGCCATTCGCATCCCGACGTGGTGCGCGCGGTGCAGGAAGCCGCCGTCAACGGCCTGTCGTTCGGCGCGCCCACCGAAGCCGAAATCGAACTGGCCGAAGTGTTGATCTCGCGCCTGCCGTCACTGGAGCAGGTGCGCCTGGTAAGTTCCGGCACCGAAGCCACCATGACGGCAATCCGCCTGGCGCGTGGCGCCACCGGCCGCGCCAAGATCGTGAAGTTCGAAGGCTGCTACCACGGCCATTCCGACAGCCTGCTGGTCAAGGCGGGCTCGGGCCTGCTGACCTTCGGCAACCCCAGCTCGGCCGGCGTGCCGCCCGAATTCGTGTCGCACACGCTGACCCTGGAATACAACAATCTGGATGCGGTGCGCGAGGCCTTCGCCCAGCACGGCGCCGACATCGCCTGCATCATCGTCGAGCCCGTCGCCGGCAACATGAACCTGATCAAGCCCACGGCCGGCTTCCTGGAAGGCCTGCGCGAAGTCTGCACGCAGCACGGAGCGCTGCTGATTTTTGACGAAGTCATGACGGGTTTCCGCGTGGGTCCGCAAGGCGTGCAAGGGCTGACCGGCGTGAAGCCGGACATCACCACGCTGGCGAAAGTGATTGGTGGCGGCATGCCGGTGGGCGCGTTCGGTGGCAGCGTTGAAGTCATGAAGCACATCGCCCCGCTGGGTGGCGTGTACCAGGCGGGCACCTTGTCCGGCAACCCGGTGGCCGTGGCCGCCGGCCTGGCCACGCTGCGCCTGATTGCCGCGCCCGGCTTTTACGACAAGCTGTCGGCGCAAACCGCCAAGCTGGCCCAGGGCCTGCAAGAACGCGCGCGCGCCGCCGGCCTGGCTTTTTCGGCCGATTCGGTGGGCGGCATGTTCGGCATCTATTTCAGCAACACGGTGCCCACTTCGTTCGCCGAGGTCTCCAAGTGCGACACGGCGGCGTTCAATCGCTTCTTCCATGCCATGCTGGACCACGGCGTGCACTTCGCGCCGTCCGCGTTCGAAGCCGGCTTCGTGTCGGCCACGCACGACGACGCGGTGATCAAGTCCACACTGGACATCGCCGAAAAGGTCTTCGCCGCGATGTAAGCGGCTGGGGGGCCCTGCTGGGGGATCCCCTCAAAACCCCACCACCCAGAACGCCCTCCTCAGGGCGTCTTGTACTGTTCGTACAGGGCGGTCACGTCCCTGACATACGCCTGGGTTTCGGCATACGGCGGCACCGCATCGTATTTGCGCACCGCCCCCTCGCCCGCGTTGTACGCCGCCAGCGCCAGGTCCAGCCGGCCAGGGTATTGGTCGATCAGCCGACGTAAATGGCGCGAACCCGCCTTCACATTGGTCGCCGGGTCCACCAGCGCGCGTTCAATATCATCCACCGCCAGCACCGCCGCCGCCGTGGCCGGCATCAACTGCATCAACCCCAGCGCGCCCTTGGGCGAGCGCGCGTCGCTGCGAAAACCGGACTCGATCGCGATGACAGCCGTCAGCAAGGCCCGGTCCACGCCGGAATCCTTGGCGGCCCGCTCGATCAGGCTGTCATGCGCGGTGGGCAGCTTGATCTCACCCCAGCGTTGCGCCCGGGCCGTCGGCGCCAGCGTGGCCAGCCGCGCACCGTCGCCCTGCTTTGGTGCACATTCCAGACAGACCTTGGTGGTGGTGTTACGGCGCCAGGCCGTGCGCGCCTGCGCCCGCTTGTAATGCTTGGCATAGCCCGTGGGCACTTTCATGACCCGCCAGACGCCATAGGGGTCTTTGTAGCGGTAGACTTCGGCGGCCTGTGCGGGGCTTGCGGGCGCCAGCGCCAGCGCACCCGCCACAAGCGCCATCAACATCGCCAAGCCGCCGGTGCGCGCCAACAGGGCGCAAAAGAAGGCGGAGTACGTTGGCGGGTTACCTCGGTGTCGTGGGTCCATGGTTGGGGCTCCGGCGGCGTCCGAAGACGCGTTGGCGAGCCCCTATGCTGCGGCGATCAAATCGGTTTGTCGCTCGGTCCTACGTCCTAGTCCTGACCCCGCCCTGGCCGCCCCCGGAAAACTTCGAAAACATCGGGGACTTACCTAGGGCATACGGCGGACGACTAGGCTAATATGTCGCAATATTTCGTTTATTTACCAAATGATTGAACCTGGCCGCTCGTGCCAGGCTGGGAGAGGCAAAGATGGACGCAGAAAACACGTTGCAGCTGGTGCTGGACGCCAGCACCAACGTCCTGTCGGCAATTTACACGCCCCCGCCGCGCCCCGACCCCGACCCTGCGCCCCCGGCCCCTTCTCCCGCGGCCAGTGCAGCGGATGCGGACAACAGCGGCGACGATGCCCGGGAAGCCGACGCGGACAGCGATGGGGCAGCCCTCCTGGAGGAAGCCCTCCCTGAGGAAGCCCTGGCTGGGGCAGCCCCCATCATCAACACCGACATTCCCAGTTGGGAAACGCTGACTACCGCCGCTGTCGCCCAAGGCTGGAGCGCCGAGGCGCTGGACAACCACGCCGTGCTGGCCTTCATCGACCGTTGCCGCAGCACCGCCGAACCGATTCAGTTTCCGGTCGGCCAGGTGATGGATGGCTCGTTCGAGCTGGAGCTCGACCCCGACCGCATGACCGCGCTGCTGACGCTGCACCCGCCCCGGGGCGGGCAACCCGTCACCCTGGACACGCTGCGCCAGGCCGTAGCCGACCGAGGCATTGTGCATGGCGTGCAGGAACAGGCACTGGCCGAGGCCGTGGAAAAGGGCAGCGGCGACACCGTCGTCATTGCCCAAGGCACGCCGCCCACCCGCGGCACCCCCACCCGTTTCGAAAGCCTGCTGGACCGCCTCAAGCCGCGCGCGCAGGAAATCGACGAACTGGCCCAGGTGGACTACCGCGACCTGGGCAGCCTGCTGCTGGTGTCGCCGGGCACGCCCCTGATGCGCCGGTACCCGCCCCTGCCCGGCGTGGACGGCGTCAACGTGCTGGGCGAACCGGTGATGCCGGAAGAACTGCCCGACACGCCCTTCTCCAAGGACGTAAGCGGCGTCGCCGTGGACCCCGAAGACCCGCTGCTGCTGCGCGCCACCATCGCCGGCACGCCCACGCTGGTCAGCCACGGCGTGCAGGTGAACCCGATGGTCGAGGTAGATGCCGTCAACCTGTCCACCGGCAACATCACCTTTGAAGGCTCGCTGCAGGTGCGCGGCGACATCGCCGCCACCATGGAAGTGCGCGTGACGGGCGACGTGGTGGTCAACGGCACCATCGAGGCGGCGCTGGTGGAAGCCGGCGGCAGCGTCACGGTCAAAGGCGGCATCATCGGCATGGCCGAAGCCTTGCAAGACCCCGCCGCCACCGCGCGCACCGCTCACATCGTCTGTGGCGGCATGCTGCGCGCCAAGTTCATTGAAAACGCCATCATCAGCGCCGGGCAGGACGTGGACGTTGAACGCGAGATCCGCCAGAGCAGCATTGCGGCGGGCGGCAGCGTCAACGTCGGCCCGCCCAACACGCAACAAAGCGCCATCACGGGCGGCCAGATCCGCGCGCTGAACGCCGTGCGCGCCGGCACCATCGGGTCTCCCTCGGGCATACCCACGCTGGTGCAGGCCGGCCTGGATCCGCATGCCGACATCAAGCGCTCGGCATTGACACGCAAGCGCCTGAAGATGAACGAGGAAAAGGCCAAGCTGGAGCAACTGCTGATGTTCCTGCAGGCCAACCCGCAGCGCGCGCCTGGCGACGTGGTGGAACGCGCCCGCAATACCCATATGAAGCTGGGCAGCGACTTGCTGGCGCTGGACGAAGAAGAAGCCCAATTGGTGCGCGACCTGCAACCACTGCACACCGCCACCATCGCCGCCACGCGGCGCTTTTGCAGCGGCGTGAAGATTCAACTCGGCAACAAGATGCAGGAATTCCTGGAAGACCAGATCGGCGGCAAGGCCGGGCTGGAAGAAGGCGAGATCGTCATTCGCTAAGGCCGCGCCCTGCCCTCGCGGGCGGGCGCGCGGGGAATCAAGGCGCCAGTTCCTTGAACCAGACGCGCGGCGAAATGCCGCGGTCTGGCCCCAGGATGGAAAAGCCGCCGTCCACGGGGATGTCCACTCCCGTCATCCAGGACGCCGCATCCGAACACGCAAAGCACACGGCGGCGGCGATTTCTTCGCCCGACCCCACCCGCCCCAGCGGATGAAAGTGCGCCCCCACGGCATCCGCCGCCTGGCGCGAGCCGCCTGACAACTGTTCCACCGACGGCGACCAGGTCCACGCCGGCGACACCGCCAACACGCGCACGCCAGCCGGCGCCAGTTCCACCGCGAAATTCTTGGTGATCTGCAACATGGCCGCCTTGGACGCTGGATACAGCGCGCGCCCCGCCGCGCCGAACTTGCCGCCAGTGCTGCCCATGTTGACCACCACCCCGCCGCGCGGCAGATGCGGCGCGGCCAACTGCGTGAAGATGGCGGCCGACACCAGATTCGTGTCCAGCGTGGCGTGCCATTCTTCGCGGGTGGAGGCCAACCCCCGGTCGGCATACTGACACGCGTTGTTCACCAGGATGTCCAGGCGGCCAAAGCGCGCCAGCGTGGCGTCGATGCAGCGTTGGATCTGCGCGTCGCTGCCGATGTCGGTTTCGCAATAGAGCGCGCGTCCGTCAAGTTCCTGTTCCAGCGCCTGGCCCGCTTGCGCGTTGCGCCCCACCAGCACCACATTGGCGCCGGCGGCGGCCAGGCCACGCGCGATGTCGGCGCCCAGGCCCTGCGTGCTGCCGGTGATGATGGCGGTCTTGCCGGCCAAGCCGGGAAAGCCTGAAAAATCCATGAGTGATCCTTGATCAATGCGGCGCGGCGGCCCAGCGCACCGCTTGCGCCACCGAGCCGGTTTGCGCAATCAGGCGCATGCTGGCCAGCGAGGCCTCGTGCACCGCCGGGTCGGCGGAGGCGCAGGCGTCCTCGGCCACCATTACGTCAAAACCGATGTCGGCGGCGTGGCGCACCGTGCCTTCCACCACGGAATGCGTGGCCACGCCCGCCACCACCAAGCGGCGCGCGCCAATCACCCGCAGCGTTTCTTCCAGCGGCGTGCCGTAGAACGCGCTGATGCGCGTGTGCTTCACGATGAACTCGCGCGGGCTCCCGGCCAAGGGCTGCAAGCCGTCGTAGAACTCGCTGCCCCACTGCCCTTCCGGCACCGCGCCAATGGACGCCACGTTGCGAAAGATGGCGCAGTTGGCCAGCAGGTCGGCGTAGTCCGGACGGAAGGCGATGCGCACATGCACGATGGGGATCGCCTGCGCGCGCGCGCCTTCCAGCAAGGCGGCGGCGCTATCCAACAGACGCTGACGCGCGCCCTTGTCGGCGTCCAGCCCGACGCGGATCTTGCCGTCCGGATGCAGCACGTCGTTCTGATAGTGCAGCGCCAGCACCGCGGTGTCCGTCGTCATCAGACAAACACCTCGAACACGTCATGCACGCCATCGCAATTGACGAGATCGACACGCTTCATGCGGATGCGCCAGCTATCCCCATCGGCCGCCAGCTTGTGCGTGTAGCGGCCGGCCAGTTGGCGGGGTTGGCGCTTGCGCCATTCGGTCATCTGGAAGGCGGAATGCACCACCAGGTTGCCGCCCGCGTCCACGCCTTCCACCTGCACCCCACCCACCAGGCGCACGCTACGCGTGGGCGGCTGCTGCGACCAATTGCGCGGGTGTTCCAGGCGGCGGATGCGCACGTCGCGCAACATGCGGTCTTCCCAGAACAGCGAAATATGGTCATACGGGCTTTGCTGGCCGTGCACGCGCGGCATCCAGTACATGCCGTCTTGCGTCCACAGCGCCTGCCAGTCGTCGTAGCGCCGCTCGTCCAGCAGCCGCGCCTCGCGGTACAGAAACTGCGCGATGCGGTGATAGGCGTCGGCGGGCACCTCGGCGGGTGCCAGGTCGGCCGTGCCGACATCGAAATCCAGGTCTAGCAGCATGCGCCTTCTCCCGTGGCGGGCACGTTCGACGCGGCGCCGGCTTCCATATAGGTCTTCCATGCGTGGAACTGGTTGCGCATGGGCAGTTCGCTGGTGCCGTTGACCGACACCATGCCGTCGGCGTCGCTGCGGTCGCTGCCGTGGTAGCGGTGCATGCTGACCCATTCCCCGCCGCGCGTGGCGTTGCCTTCCTGGCAGCGGTTGTAGAGTTCGATGTCGTCGGGCATGACGTTGGACGACGGCGAGTTGATGACGTTGGCATACAGCATCGCGCGCTTGAACACGCCGTCGGGCGCGCGCTTGCAGCGGAAGGTCTGGATCTCGATCAACGTGCGATCCACGGCAATCGGGCGGATCACGCGGAACTGCTGAAACACCGTATGCGGCGAACCGCTGCCGTAGATGACCGTGTTGTGTCGGTTCATGCCCAGGATTTCGCGGGCGCGTTCCTCGCCATAGGCGGCGGTCAACGTTTCGAAATGCGCGCGCGAGACGGGGTCGCGTTCGGCGGCGCCCGGGTTGAAGATGCCTTCCATATAGCCATGGCCATTTTCGTAGGCGCGCAGTTCCAGCTTTTCCCAGAATTCGTAGGGCTCGCCGTTGCCGTCCATGATGTGCAGCTCAAGCGGCATTTCGCCCATTTCCTTGGCTTCGTCGCGCGCGGCGGCATAGGACGATTCATGCGTAACGCGGGCGTGCATGGTGTCGTGCAGGTTTTCGTAGAACACCTTCCAGTTCGACCGTTGCATCACGCGGAAGATGCCACCCGCCACTTCCACCTCGCCTACCGGCGAGCGGTCGCACAGGTTGTCGATGGACGAGCGCACGCCGCCCAGGAAGTCGACCAGCGCCGGGCCTTCCTTGGCCTGGCTGGCGAACACGAAACCGCGATAGCTTTCCACGCGCGCCAGGCGGCGCATCGAAAACGTGGGGTCGGTGGGGTCGTAGGACGTGCCTTCCAGCCCTTGCTTGAGCGGCACGCCCAAATGGCTGCCGTCCAGCTTGAAGGTCCAGGCGTGGTAGGGGCAGCGAAAGAACTTGCCCACGCAGCCTTCGCCGTCCGCCACCACCTTGGCGCCCTTGTGCGGGCAGCGGTTGTACAACACGTGCACACGGCCATCGGACGCGCGCACCATCAGCACGTCCTGGTCGCCCACGCGGGTGGTGTGATAGTCGCCCGTCTTGGGCACTTGGCTTTCATGACCCACGTAGATCCAGGCGCGGCCATAGATGCGCTGCATTTCCAGGTCGAAGATGGCGGGGTCGGTGTAGACGCCGCGGTGCACGCTGTCGCCGCGCACCATCGCGGACAGTTGTTCGTCGGTGTAAGACATGGGGTGCTCCTACTTGTTCTCGCTGTCTTTCCAGCGTGCCATCAAGGTGTTCGACGGCAGGGTTTCGTCCAGCAGCTTGGCCGCGGTTTCGCGGCCGGCCACCGGCAACCCGGCAGGGTCCAGCAAGCCCACCTGCACCAGCACACTGGCCTGATCCCAGTAGATATGCTCGTGGTAGAGCTTGTCGCCCCGGAACTTCACGACGGCGATCAGCGGAATTTCCACCGGCCGGCCCGTGGGCGCCACGCCGGGCAGCATCCAGTCGATCTCGGTGGTGTGCGTGAAGCAGAACAGCAGTTCGTCCACGATCTGCGTGGCGCCCACCGTGCGAGACAGCGGAATCAAGCGCGTGTCGGGCGGGTTGCCGTTGACGAAATGGTGCTGGTAGAAGCGCGACAGTTCCTTGTGGCCCACGCCGCCCGTCATGGTGGGGATGTGGTTCACATAGGGTTCGGCCACCATCGTGGCCATGGTGGCAGCCACGTCGCGCGTGCCGAATTCGTATTCGCAGTGCTTGTCCCACAAGTACGAATAATCGAACTCGGGCCCGATGGCGCGTTGCAGCGCGGCCATGCTGCGCTGGTGCGCCATCAGTGCCGACGGCTTGTCGTAGTGCTCGCCGCCCGTGCGGGCGAACGCATGGTCCATGCCGGGGTACACGTACAGTTCCACGCCGGGCTTGCCGCTCAGCGCATCCAGGATGCGCTGACGCGCGGCGGGCGGACAGAAGCCGTCCTGTTCGGCTATGTGCAGCACCAGGCGGCCGCGCAAGTTGGCCGCTTCGTCCAGGCTGTCTTCGATGCCCACGCCGTAATAGCCCACGGCCACGTCCACATCGGTACGGCAGGCGGCCAGATAGGCCAGCTTGCCGCCCAGGCAGTAACCCAGCACGCCAACGCCGCCCTGTTGCTCGGGCAGTTCGCGCAGCAAGGCGATGGTAGACGCGATGTCTTTCAAGCCCTGCTCAACGTCAAAGCCCTTGTAAAGCTCGAACGCGCGCGGCATGTCGGCCGGACCGTCGGTCAGTTGAATGCCGGGCTGCTGGCGCCAGAACAGGTCGGGCACCAGCACCACGTAGCCCTCTTCGGCCAGCAACTGCGCGGCACGGCGCATGAAGTCGTTCACGCCGAAAATTTCCTGGCACAGCACCAGCCCAGGGCCATGGCCCGAGGCGGGCACGGCCAGGTAGGCGCTGAATGTCTTGCCATCGTGCGAGGGAACAGTCACCTCGCGCGTCGTGATGTGTTGGGTCATTCGGTTCTCCTGTGTTGCTTGATGCCTGATGCAAGACGCCCGCTGCGCGTGGCCTGCCGCCTACTTCATCTGGCAGGTGGCGGCGAACGGGTCCTGGTACTGGGTCAGCACCGTGCCCGACAGCTTGTTGGCCAGCTTGCCGTCCGCGCCCGCTTCCACGACGCGCAGGTAGTAGTTCTGGATGGGGTATTGGTTGCGGTTGAACTTGAAGTCACCCCGCACCGATTTGAAATCCGCGCGCCGCAACGCCGGGCGCAGCGCGTCGGCGTCAAGCTTGCCGCCCGTCTGCCGCACGGCGCTGTCCAGCAGCATGGCGGCGTCATAGCCTTGCGAGGCGTACAGCGTGGGCGTGCGCTTGTAGGTCTTCTTGAAGTCTTCAACAAACTTGCGGTTCGCGGGGTTGTCCAGGTCAGCCGCCCATTGCGAGGTGTTGCGCATGCCGGCGATCGGCGCGCCGACGGCGGCGATGGTGTCCTCGTCGCCCGAGAAGCCCGGCGCCAACAGCGCGATGTCCTTGGACAGGCCCGCGCCATTGAACTGTTTGATGAAGTTCACGCCCATGCCGCCAGGCAGGAAGAAGAAGACCGCATCCGGCTTGCTGGCGCGCAGGCGCGAGATTTCAACGCCGTAGTCCAACTGGCCGAGCTGGGTGTAGATCTCTTCGGACAGGCCGCCCTTGTACAGACGCTTGAAACCCTTTAGCGATTCGCGGCCGCCCGGGTAGTCGGGCGCGATCAGCGCCACGCTCTTGTAGCCCTGGTCCGTGGCGTACTTGCCCATGGCGGCGGGAATGTCTTCGTTCTGCCAGGCCACCGCGAAGAAGTTGGGGTTGCAGCCCGCGCCCGCGTAGTTTTCGGGGCCGGTATTGGTGCTGAGGTAAATGGTGTCAGACTGCAAAATGGCTGGCATCACGGGCAGCAGCACGTTGGAAAACACGATGCCCGTCATGACGTCGACGCGGTCACGCTTGAGCAGCCTTTCCACCGCCTGGCGGCCCGTGTCCGCTTTTTGCTGGTCGTCGGCCACCACGACTTCGGCGGGCAACCCGCCCAGCTTGCCACCCGTATGCTGCAGCGCCAGATTGAAGCCGTCGCGGATCTCGTTGCCCAGCGCGGACCCCGGTCCGGACAAGGTTGTCAGCATGCCTACCTTGATCTTGTCAGCCGCCGAGGCGCTGGCCACGGCAGAGATACAGACCAGCGCCGCCAGCGCGCGCCGGCTCCAGAGATGTCGATTCATGGGCCACCTTCGATTCTGCCGCCAGCCGCGCTGGCGGAAAGCTGACAGATCCCGTCTGCCGTCGGTACACGCATGCCGCCGATCAAAGTCGCCAAGCTTACGCGCCGTGACGACGCCCTCCAATAGCAAAGGGCCTGCTGGCTAGCGTATGCCGTGCAGGCGCGCCGCTCTATCCGAATACGCGCAGTCTTATCCGGGATTCACTTAATTCCAAAGCCTGGACAGTTAATTTATTCTGGGCTGCTGATACGGGAGCGTTCCCGTCCCGGAGGCACCCATGCACGGCTGGTCCCGACTCGAACTGGCGCCGCTTTTCAAGCGGCGCGTGTTCAGCTCCACCCAACAGGACGAAACACGCACTCGCGTGTCGGAAGCGCTGAAAGAACACCGGCTGACCTGGAAGGCGGGCCGCGTGGACGCCGAACTGAACCGGGGCCGGTTCGGCTCGCTAACGGTCTGTACCTTGCGCTACGGCGCCGAAGTGCATATCGAACCCGACCGCCTGCAGGACTTCATGCTGGTGCAAGTGCCGCTGCGGGGCCGCGCGCGCATCGAGTGCGGTGACGATTACGTGGACGCCCACCCCGATTGCGCCGCCGTCATCGCGCCCAACCGCCCGCTGCGGCTGCACTGGGAAGCCGGCTGCGAACAACTGCTGCTGAAGATTCCGCGCGGCAAACTCGAAGCCATGGGCCGCCGCGCCTTTGGCGATGCCGCCACCCTGGCGCTGGACTTCAGCCCCGCCCTGCGGCTGGACAACCCGGTGGGCGCGGCCTGGCGCAGCATGGTCACCAGCATGATCCACCTGCTGCCCACGCTGGACGACGGCGCGCGGCGCCCGCCCGCCGCGTGGTTGGAACACCTGGAAGACACGCTGGTGCTGCACCTGCTGTACAACCAGCCCAATAGCTGGCAAGCGCAGGCGGGGCACGCCCAAGACCTGCCGCGCCGCCTGACGCTGGCGGAATCCTATATGCGCGAGCACCTGTCGGCCCCGCTGACGCTGACGGACATCGCCCGCCACGCCGGCGCCAGCGCCACCGCGCTGACCCGTTTGTTCCAGGAACACCGCGACACCACGCCCATGCTGGCGCTGCGGTCGCTGCGCCTGGACACCGCCAGGCAGAAGCTGAAGACGAACGCCCACGCCAGCGTGACCGAAGTCGCGCTGGGCGTGGGGTTTGGACATCTGGGAAGGTTCTCGGAGTACTACCGGGAGCGGTTTGGAGAACTGCCGCGCGAGACGCGGCGTGGGCAAGGGTAAACAGCGCCCCGCCGCGATCAGGCCGCCGGCACCACCGCCGTCACTTCGATTTCCACCTTGGCGCGGTCCTCGACCAGGTCCGCCACTTCCACCGCCGTCATCGCCGGGAAGTGCCGGCCGATGAATTCGCGGTAGTGCTTGCCGATGGCCGGATACGCGGCCACATAGGCGTCCTTGTCGGTGACGTACCAGGTCATCCGCACAATGTGTTCGGGCTTGGCGCCGCCTTCGGCCAGGATGGCGACAATGTTCGACAGCGTCTGGCGGACCTGGTCCGCCAGGTCATCCGATTCGAATTGCTGCTGTCCATTCCACCCCACCTGCCCGCCCACGAACACGAGCTTGCTGCCCACCGTCATTTCGGTAAGCACACCATTCGAATAGCCCCGGGGCGCCATCCAATCCGGCGGTTGCAGAATCTTCATAACGTCTCATCCTATTTATAAAAAACAAACGACAGGGTGGTCTCGCGGCCTTACGCCGCGGGAACCAGATAAGCCTGCATGCGTTCCCGCAGGTCGGCAGGCATGGGCATGGACTTCATCGTCCGTAAATCCACGGTCACGATCGTCAGCGTGGCCGACAAGCGCAACTGTCCGTCCGGGCCTTCGAAGCGCACCAGCGCCTTGAACGATGCGCCGCCAATGCGCTGCACTTCAAGCGTCTGGCGCAAGCGTTCATGCCAGCGGCTGGGCGCGCTGAAATCACAGGTGACCGAGGCCATCGGTGTACCGATATGCCGATCAACATGCAGCGCATGAAACGGCAGGCCCATGCCTTTGTCGAACCATTCCTCGACAAAGTCATTGATCATCTCGAAATAGCGCGGATAGAAGACAATGCCCGCCGGGTCGCAATGACGGAAGCGGACTTCTACCTGGCTGGTGAAAGCTGCGGACATGATGATTTCCTGATTACTTATCTGAACATCCGATTCAAGCCATCTGGCGCAGCGCAAAGCGTTGCAGCTTGCCCGTTTCGGTACGGGGCAGCGTGGCCACGAATTCGATGGCGCGCGGATATTTGTACGGGGCGATGCTGGCCTTCACGAACGCCTGCATATCGGCCACCAGCGCGTCGCTGGGCGCAAAGCCCGGCTTGAGCACCACGAAGGCCTTGACCAACTGGCCGCGCTCGTCGTCCTGCGCCCCCACCACGCCGCATTCGGCCACCGCTTCGTGGCGCAGCAACGCGTCTTCCACTTCGGGGCCGGCGATGTTGTAGCCCGCCGAGACGATCATGTCGTCATTGCGCGCCTGGTAGTACAGATAGCCGTCGTCGTCCTGCATGAAGGTGTCGCCCGGCAAGTTCCAGCCCTGCTGCACGAAGCGGCGCTGACGGTCATCCGCCAGGTAGCGGCAGCCCGTGGGGCCCTTGATGGCCAACCGGCCCACCGTGCCGTTGGGCACGGGCTGCATGTCGTCGTCCACCACCTGCGCCACATAGCCGGGCACCACCTTGCCGATGGCGCCGCGCTTGACGGCTTCGGGCGGGCTGGACACGAACACGTGGATCATTTCGGTGCCGCCGATGCCGTCGATCATTTCGATGCCGCTGGCCTCTTTCCACAACTGGCGCGTGGCGTCCGGCAGCGCTTCGCCGGCCGACACGCTTTTCTTCAGCGACGACAGATCAAATTTGCCGACCAGCGCGGCCATCTGGCGATAGAACGTCGGTGCGGTAAAGACGATGGTGGCGCGGAAGTCCTGGATCAGTTCCAGCAGGCTTTCCGGCGACAGCTTTTCGGCCAGCACGGTGCTGGCGCCCACGCGCAAGGGAAAGCACAGCAGGCCGCCCAGGCCAAACGTGAAGGCCAGCGGCGGCGTGCCGCAGAAGATGTCGTCGGGGCCGGGCTTGATCACATGCTTGGGGAACAGGTCGCACATCGCCAGCACGTCGCGATGAAAGTGCATGCAGCCCTTGGGCGAACCCGTGGTGCCGCTGGTGAAGGCGATCAGGCAGACGTCGTCGGCGGCGGTGTCGCAAGCCGTGAAATCGTCGGGCTTGGCGGCGGCCAACGCGTCCAGCGCATCGGGCGCGGCGTCGTTGAAGACCATCACCTTGGTCAGCTGCGGGCAGTGATGCTCGTGGCCAGGTTCAACGCAGAACCCGGCCTCTTCCTTCAGGCGCGCATCGCACAGCACCGCCTGGATCTGGGCCTTCTCGATGATCTGCTTGAGTTCCTTGGCGCGCAGCAGCGGCATCGTGGGCACCGTCACCAGGCCCGCCTTGATCGCGGCCAGCCAGGACGCCGCCATCATCGGGTTGTTCGGGCCGCGCAGCAGCAGGCGGTTGCCGGGCACCAGGCCCATGTCTTCGGTCAGCACGCGCGCAATGCGGTTGGTCAGTGAGGCCAGTTCGCGATAGGTCATCGTGGCCTGCTTCTCGCCATCGCGCCAGCGCAGCGCCACGCGGTCGGCGAAGCCGCGTTCAGCCATGGCATCCACCAGTTCAACGGCGCAGTTGAAGCGCTTGGGGTAGGCCACGTCGGGGCCATCAAGCAGGAATTCAGGCCATTGATCGCCCGGGGGTAGATTGTCCCGGGCGAAGGTGTCGGTGTGGGCGGATACTTCCATGAAATTCCCCTTGCTTGTGCGGTGTGGTTTGCTGTGCTGACGGCGAGAGCTCGATGGCCCTTTACGCCTTCAGCAGTTCACGGGCGATGATCAACTTCTGCACTTCGGTGGCGCCTTCGTAGATACGCAGCGCTCTGATTTCCCTGTAAAGCTTCTCCACCGGCATCCCCGACACCACGCCCGCGCCGCCAAACATCTGCAAGGCGCGGTCGATCACGGTCTGCGCCGATTCAGTGGCCGTCATCTTGGCCATCGCGGCTTCGCGCGTGGTGCGCAGCTTTTGCACGTCGCGCATCCACGCGGCGCGATACGTCAGCAGCGCCGACGCGTCGATGGCGGTTGCCATGTCGCCCAGCGCCGCTTGCGTCAGTTGCAGGTCGGCCAGCGTCTGGCCGAACATGCGGCGCGACTTGGCGCGCGCCAGGCCTTCATCCAGCGCGCGGCGGGCGAACCCCAGCGCGGCTGCCGCCACCGAAGCGCGGAAAATATCCAGCGTCATCATGGCCAGCTTGAAGCCCTGGCCCGCGTCGCCCAGGCGGTGCGAGGCCGGGATGCGGCAGTTGTCGAAGGTGATGGTGGCCAGCGGATGCGGGGCGATGAGTTCGATGCGTTCACTGACCTCGAAGCCCGGGGTGTCGGCATCCACCACGAAGGCGCTGATGCCGCGCGCCCCCGGCGCTTCGCCGGTACGGGCGAAGACCACGTAGAAGTCCGCGATGCCGCCGTTGGAAATCCAGGTCTTGGCGCCGTTCAGCACGTAGTGCTCGCCGTCCAGCTTGGCCTCGCAGGCGAGCGCGGCCACGTCCGAGCCCGCGTCGGGTTCAGACAGCGCGAAGGCGACGATGGCTTCGCCGCGCGCCACACGCGGCAGGTAGTGCTGGCGCAGTTCGTCAGAGCCCATCAAGGAGATGGCGCCGCTGCCCAAGCCCTGCATGGCGAAAGCAAAGTCCGCCAGGCCTTCGTGGCGGGCGAAGGTTTCACGCAGGATGCAGACGGCGCGGGAATCGACTTCCGGCAAGGCGCCGCCCCAGGCGCCGCCCGGGCCGCCCGCCACCGCGTAGCGCAGCCAGCCGGCCTGGCCCATGGCCTTGACCAGTTTCTTGCAGGCCGAGTCGGCGTCGTGATGGTCGACATCCCCCAAGGACGCTTCGCACCAGGCGTCGACGTCGTGCGCCAGCTTGCGGTGCGCGTCGTCAAAAAAGGGCCAGTCCAGCCAGCTTGCGTCACGCATCATCAGTTCCCCTCGAAGACGGGCTTTTGCTTGGCCACGAAGGCCTCGTAAGCGCGGTGGAAATCGCGCGTCTGCATGCAGATGGCCTGGGCTTCGGCTTCGGCCTCGATGGCCTCGTCCACGCCCATGTTCCATTCCTGATGCAGCAGCTTCTTGGTGACGCCGTGCGCGAAAGTGGGGCCGGCGGCCAGTTGCGCGGCCAGCGTCTGCGCGGCTTCGGCCAGTTTGGCGGAATCGTGCAGCGCGTTGAAGAAACCCCAGCTTGCGCCTTCGTCAGCCGTCATGGCGCGGCCGGTGTACAGCAGTTCAGAGGCGCGCCCCTGGCCGATCATGCGCGGCAGCAAGGTGCAGGCGCCCATGTCGGCGCCGGCCAGGCCCACGCGGGTAAACAGGAAGGCGGTGCGCGCGGCGGGCGTGCCCAGCCGCATGTCGGCGGCCAGCGCCACCATGGCGCCCGCGCCCGCGCACACGCCGTCCACCGCCGCCACGATGGGCTGGGGGCAGGCGCGCATGGCCTTGACCAGATCGCCCGTCATGCGGGTGAAGTCCAGCAGTTCGGGCATGCTCATCTTGGTCAGCGGGCCAATGATTTCATGCACATCACCGCCCGAGCAGAAGTTGCCGCCCGCGCCCGTCACCACCACCACCTTGACGTCGGTGGCATACACCAGCGAGCGGAACAGGTCGCGCAGTTCGGCGTAGGAATCGAACGTCAACGGGTTCTTGCGTTCGGGCCGATTCAGCGTGACCGTGCCGATCTTGCCGTCGGCCGACACCTGCCACAGGAACGTCTTGGCCTGATAGCCGGCCAGCGGGCGCTTGTGGTGCTTCATGGTGTGCTCTTCGGACTGGGTGCTCATGGTGTCTCCGTTCTTTATCCAGGGGTTGATGGGGCGCCGGGCTTAGCCGGTCATCACTTCGCCGCCGTCCACGGCGATCGCCTGCCCATTGACCGAGGCAGATGCTGGCAGCGCCAGCCAGGCCACGGTCTCGGCCACTTCGTCGGGCTGCACCAGGCGGCCCTGGGGGTTGCGCTCGGCCAGTTTGGCGCGGGCGGCGTCCGGCGTCATGCCGGTTTTTTCCACGATGTTGGCAACCGCGCCGCGCACGATGTCGGTTTCGGTATAGCCGGGGCAGACGGCGTTCACGGTCACGCCCTTTTGCGCGGTTTCCAGCGCCAGCGAACGGGTCAGCCCGATCACGCCGTGCTTGGCGGCGCAGTAAGCGCTGACATAGCCGTAGCCGATCAGGCCGGCGGTGCTGGCCACGTTGATGACGCGGCCCCACTTGGCTTGCAGCATGCCGGGCAGCGCGGCCTGGATGCAGTGAAACGTGCCGGTCAGGTTGACGGCAATCATCTGGTGCCAGAGCGCAGCGTCGGTGCGGTCAAAGCGTTGGCTGACGGCTTGGCCGGCGTTGTTCACCAGCACCAGCACCAGGCCGAATTCGGTTTCGGCCTGGGCAAAGGCGGCGCGCACCGAGGCTTCGTCCGCGATGTCGGCGCTAACGGCCTGCACCTGCCCCAGGCTGGCCAGGCTGTCGGCGGCGGCATCCAGCGCCGCGCCATCACGGCCCAGCAGCGTGACGCGCGCGCCGCGCGCCAGCAGCGCCCGCGCGCTGGCCAGCCCGATGCCGCGCGCACCGCCCGTCACCAGCGCGTGGCGACCGTCCAAGGGTTGCGCAAGACTCGTCATTTGATGTCCAGTTGCGCCATGGCGGCGGCGCGTTCGAAGTTGGTTTCCAGTTGGCGCTTGCCCGCGAAATACTGGCTGGGCCAAGCAATGTCACGGTAACCCACGCGGGCGGCTTCGCGCAGCGTCCAGGACGCGTCGGCCAGGTGGGGACGCGCCAGGGCGCAGAGGTCGGCACGGCCCGAGGCGATGATGGCGTTGGCGTGGTCGGCTTCGAAGATGGCGCCCACCGCAATGGTGGGGATGCCCGCTTCGTTGCGCACGCGGTCGGCGAACGGGGTCTGGAACATGCGGCCGTAGACGGGCTTTTCTTCCTTGCTGACCTGGCCGGACGAGCAGTCGATCATGTCGGCGCCGGCGGCCTTGAAGTAGCGCGCGATTTCGACGGCGTCATCAGCGGTGATGCCGCCTTCGACCCAGTCGCTGGCGGAGATCCGCACCGACATGGGCTTGTCTTCGGGCCAGACGGCGCGCACGGCCTTGAATACTTCCAGCGGATAGCGCAGGCGGTTTTCCAGGCTGCCGCCGTATTCGTCGTCACGGTGGTTGGTCAGCGGCGAGATGAAGCTGGACAGCAGGTAGCCGTGGGCGCAGTGCAGTTCCAGCCAATCAAAACCGGCCTGCTCGGCGCGGCGGGCGGCGGCAACGAAGTTGTCGCGCGCGTCGTCCATGTCGGCGCGTGTCATGGCGCGCGGCGTTTGCGACACGCCTTCGATGTACGGCAAGGCGGAAGCCGACAACAGCGGCCAATTGCCTTCGGCCAAGGGGTGATCGATTTTCTGCCAGCCCAGTTGCGTGGAGCCCTTGCGGCCGGCATGGCCCAGCTGCACGCCGATGCGGGCGTCGCTATTGCCATGCACAAAATCCACGATGCGGGCAAACGCCTGCGTCTGCTCGTCGTTCCACAAGCCGGGGCAGCCCGGGGTGATGCGGCCGTCCGGCGACACGCAGGTCATTTCCACCATGACCAGGCCGGCGCCGCCCATGGCGCGCGCACCCAGGTGCACCAGGTGGAAGTCGCCCGGCACGCCGTCGGTGCAGGAATACATGGCCATGGGCGACACCAGAATGCGGTTCTTCAACCGCACGCCGCGTGCCTGGTAGGGCGTCAGCATGGGGATGGCGGGGCGCTGGCCGGCGGCTGCCGGTGCGCCGGCGCGTTCGGCGATCCAACGCTCAAAGCCTTCCAGCCAGGCCGGGTCACGCAAACGCAGGTTTTCGTGCGAGATGCGCTGCGAGCGGGTCAGCAGGGAATAGGCGAATTGCTCGGGTTCCAGTTCGGCGTAACGCTCGACGTTTTCGAACCACTCGGTGGAGTTGCGGGCGGCGTTCTGAATCTTCAGGACCTCGACGCTACGCACTTCCTCGTAGTGCTTCAAGCCCGCTTCAACGCTGCCTTCGGCGCCGCTCAGGCAGCGCGCGAGTTCGATGGAGTCTTCAAGCGCCAATTTGGTGCCGGAGCCGATGGAGAAGTGCGCGGTGTGCGCGGCATCGCCCATCAGCACGACAGGCACGCGGCGCTGGCCGCGCGCGGTGTCCAGCGTGTTCCAGTGCACCCAGGTGTTGCAGATGACGCGCGGGAAACGAATCCAGATGGCGGACCCGCGCAGGTGCGTGGCGTTGCTGATCAGCGCATTGCCGTCCAGCCAGGGCGCGAACAGTTTTTCGCAGTAGGCGATGCCTTCTTCCTGGCTCATCTGCTCGATGCCGGCAGCCTGCCAGGTTTCCTCGGGCGTCTCGACGATGAAGGTCGACATGCCGTCTTCGTAGCGGTAGGCATGCGCCTGGAACCAGCCGTGTTCGGTCTGGACGAAGGCGAAGGTGAAGGCGTCGAACACCTTCTTCGTGCCCAGCCAGACAAAGCGGCAGCGGCGCTGGTCGATGTCGGGGTGGAAGGTGTCGGCGTAGCGGGTGCGGACCTGGCTGTTGATACCGTCGGAGGCAATGACGAGGTCGGCGTCGTATTCGCGGGCGATGGCCTGGTCATCCTGGACGAAGTTTTCGAACACCAGCTTCACGCCCACGTCTTCGCAACGCGCCTGCAGAATGTTCAGCAGCTTCTTGCGGCCAATGCCGATAAAGCCGTGGCCGCTGCTGCGGATGCTGCGGCCCTTGAAGTGGATGTCGATGTCATCCCAATGGTTGAACGCGTCGCCAATGGTCTGAGCGGAAACGGGGTCTGCCTCGCGCAGGTTCTGCATGGTGGCGTCGGAGAACACCACGCCCCATCCAAAAGTGTCATACGGACGATTGCGTTCGATGACGGTGACGTCGTTGGCGGGGTTCTGCAGTTTCATGAGCAGACCGAAATACAGGCCGGCGGGACCGCCGCCGATGCAGACTATTTTCATTGCCGTAACGCTCCGAGGTACGCGACAGTCGCTCATTTATCGGGAGCGAGGCGCCGCGGATATTTAGGTCTGGATAGTTTAGGCTTGAAATATATACCTGAAGCAAGGGGTTCGCAAATGGGGGAAAGCTATTAGATGGGATTGAAATGGGGGACGCTTTGGTGGCGGGGAAGAGATGGGTTACGTGCGCTGGGCACCGCCATTCGCGGGGAGGCCTTCCCGCACTTCACCCATCCTACGTAGGATGGGTGTGACGCGCACACATGAACAGAAGAACAACGCCCTCAAGCGCGCGAACCCATCAGCGGTGCCCCGCCCCGAGACAACGCGCGACGCGGCCACGTAGGATGGGTGTGGCGCGCACACATGAAGAGAAGAACAACGCCCTCCAGCGCGCGAACCCATCAGCGGTGCCCCGCCCCAAGACAACGTCCGACGCGGCCCGTAGGATGGGTGTGGCGCGCACACGTGAAGAGAAGAACAACAGCCCCCAGCGCGCAAACCCATCAGCGGTGCCCCGCCCCGAGACACCGTGTGACGCGGCCCCGTAGGATGGGTGCGGCGCGCACAGATGAACAGAAGAACAACAGCCCCCAGCGCGCGAACCCATCAGCGGTGCCCCAACCCGAGACAACGTGTGACGCGGCCCGTAGGATGGGTGCGGCGCGCACACATGAAGAGAAGAACAACAGCCCCCAGCGCGCGAACCCATCAGCAGCGCCCCGCCCCAAGACAACGTCCGACGCGGCCCCGTAGGATGGGTGTGGCGCGCACACATGAAGAGAAGAACAACAGCCCTCCAGCGCGCGAACCCATCAGCAGCGCCCCAACCCAAGACATCCCGTCAGCGGAGATGGGTTACGTGCGATCGGCTTCTGCGTTCGCGGGGTCGCCTTCGCGCCCTTCACCCATCCTACGAGACGTATTCCTACCTACCCCGCAGCCACTCCTCCAGTTCCTCTGCCGGCAACGGCGGTGAAAACAGGAACCCCTGTCCCGCCGCGCAGCCCTGCTCGATCAAGAACCTGCGCTGCTCCTCATTCTCGACCCCTTCCGCCACCACCGGCAGGCTCAGGCTTTCCCCAATCCTTATGACGGCGCTGGTCAGTGCCCGCGCCGCATCGTCGCTTTCCAGGCCCTGCACGAAACTGCGGTCCAGTTTCAACTCATCCACGATCAAGCGCCGCAAGTGCCCCAGGCTGGAATACCCCGTGCCGAAGTCATCCATCGACAGCCGCACCCCCAGCCGATGCAGTTCGGCGATGGTGCGCAGCGTGCCGGCCGTGGCGTCCAGCACCACGCCTTCGGTAATCTCCAGCATCAAATCCGCTGGCAGCAAGCCGAACTCGGCCAGGGTCGCCGCGATCATGCGTGGCAGGTTCAGGTTGTGGAAATTCGTCGCCGACAGGTTCACCGACACCGACGGCACCCGCAACCCGTTGTGGCGCCAGATCGCCAGTTGCGAACACGCCTCGCGCAGCGCCCAGTCGCCCAGGTCGCCGATCAGGCCGCATTCCTCGGCCAGCGGCACGAAGCGCGCCGGCGAAATGTCGCCCAGCGTGGGATGACGCCAGCGGGCCAGCGCCTCCACCCCATACAGGCTGCCGTTCTTCAAGCCCACCTGCGGCTGATAGTGCAAACGCAGCGCCTTGGCTTCCAGCGCATCGCGCAGCGCCGCTTCCAGGGCCAGGCGTTCTTGCGCCTGGCGGTTCATTTCGGCACTGAAGAACGAAATGCGGTTGCGGCCCGCCGTCTTGGCCTGGTACATGGCCATGTCCGCGTGGCGCAACAGGGTATCCATGTCGCGCCCGTTCTCCGGGAACACGCTGATGCCGATGCTGACCGACGGGTTCAGTGTGATGCCGCCCACCGAGAACGGCTGGGCCAATGCCACCAGCACGTGCTCGGCGGCCGCGGTCAGACGGCCATGTTCAAAGTCCGGCATCAGCATCACGAACTCGTCGCCTGACAGGCGGCCGACGATGTCCGACGCGCGCGCCAGGCGGCGCAGGCGTTGCGCCACATCGCGCAGCAGCGCATCGCCCACGGGATGGCCCAGCGTGTCGTTGACCTGCTTGAAACGATCCAGGTCCAGGAACAGCACCGCCACCCGCTTGCGATCAGGCTCGGCGCGCGCAATCGCCTGCTCGGCTTGCGCCAGCAGCAGGTTGCGGTTCGGCAGGCCCGTCAGCTCGTCATAGAACGCCAACTGGCGGATGCGGGCGCGCGCCTCCTCGCGTTCCAGCGCCAGCGCGCACAGGTACACGCACACGTCGACCAGGCGATGATGGAAATCATCAGGCAGGCGGCGTTCGCGGAAATAGAAGCCGAAGGTGCCGATCACGCGGCCATCGCTGGACTTGATGGGCGACGACCAGCACGCCTTGATGTCGTCCGGCAAGGGCAGATGGCGGTACTCGTCCCACAGCGGATCGGTGGCGATGTCCGGCACGATGACCGGGCGGCCCAGAAACGCCGACGTGCCGCAGGCGCCCACTTGCGGGCCGATCTTCACGCCGTCCAACGCGTTCGAATAAGCATCCGGCATGCTGGGCGCGGCCAGGTGTCGCAAATGGCCGGTGTCATCCACGCGCAAAACCGTGGCGGCCACTTCGGGCGCCAGGCGCTCGACCTCGCGGCACACCATGTTCATGACCTCAACCACCGAGGCCTCGTTGACCATGGCCTGCAGCACGCGGCGCTGTAGCACCTCATGCACCTTGGTGGGCGTGATGTCGGTCAGCACGTCAACGATATTGACGAGCGTGCCACGGTCGTCAAAAACCGAATTGGCCATGACCGACACCCACAGCGGCTTGCCGCAGCGGTCATAGACCAGCACATCCTTGTGGAAGCCTTCGCGGCAGGCAATGCGGCGGTCCAGCTCTTCGCGGGTGCCGCCGTCAGGGCGGCCGCCGGCAAGCAACTCGCCCAGTTCCTGATGCAGCGCGTCACCGCGCGCAAAGCCCAGCATGCGCTGGAACCCATCGTTCACGTAGACGATGCGGCCGTCAGACCCGGATACCGCGACCGCGTTGCCGGTTTCGTTGATGCCCAGCAGCAGCAGGCGGATCTCTTCCTGGCGTTCGGCGTCGGCGATGGATTTGCGAGACACGACCGACACGCGGGCGGTCACACCGTCATCGCCTGCCATGGGCAGATAGGTGGCTTCGATCCACAGGCTGGCGCCGTCTTGCGCGCGGTAGCGGCAGGTGCCCGAAAAGTGTTCACCACGACGCAGGCGGGCCCACACTTCCTCGCCACTGGCGATGCCCTTGCCTTCGTCCATGCTGTCGCACAGCATGTCATGGCGTAGCCGCAAGGCCTCCTCAAGGGTGTAGCCCATGGCGGCCAGGAAATTGGCGTTGGCGTTCAACAGCACGCCGTCCGCATCGAAATCAAACAGCAACAGCGTCCGGTCCATCGACGCCAGGTAATTGTCGGCCTGCCACGCGGCGCCCTGGGGGCCCGCGCTTGAAACGCTTGCTTGAGTGTCAAGCATAAGGGGCTCCATACCGGAATACAGCTGTTCCGGTTTCATTCAGCGCTTGGGAAAACCAAGGGCGACGCGATCGCGTCCGTCCTGCTTGGCCAGATACAGCGCCTGGTCAGCGCGGCTCAGCGTTTCCGAGAAGGTTTCACCCAACTGGTGATGCGCCATGCCAATGCTGACCGTCAGCCTCAATACGTCGTTTTCGCCCGCCGCCACCACCAGCCCGCGCACGGCGCCAACCAGTCGGTCCATCACGCCCTGGGCGGCTTCGGGTTGGGTGTTGGGCAGCATCACCAGAAATTCCTCGCCGCCCCAACGGCCGCACATATCGTATTCACGCAGGCTTTCGCCCAGCACGCCCGCCAGTTCGACCAGGGCGCGGTCGCCCGTTTCGTGGCCGTAACGGTCATTGACCGCCTTGAAGTGGTCCACATCCAGCATGGCCACCACAAAGCTTTCTCCGCTGCGCGCGGCGCGCTCGACTTCCTGCTTGATCATGTCCATCAGTGCGCGTCGGTTAAGCAAGCCGGTCAGCGGATCGCGGCTGGACGTTTCCGCAAGCGCCGTGTTCAGGTCGCGCATCATGTTCTGGTAGTGGTCGGAGATGCGCGCAATGCGCGTCAAGCGCCGCAGTTGGCGCTCGAACTGGTCGCACAGGCCCAGCTCTCGCTCGTGCGCCATGGATTGATAGGCGTCCGACAACTGGGTGATGCGCTGAATCCGCGCCATCTGGTCCGCCGTATGCCGCCACAGCGCCTCGAGCGCTTCGCGCAGCGGGTGTCCGGCATGAGCGGGGTCAGCCAGCAGCTCAGTGATGCGGCGATCCAGGTCGGCGGCGCCCGGCTTCATTCGCGGCCAACCACCGAGAACGGAAAGGTGCAGTCTTCCTTGAATTCCTCGGCCAGCTCGCCGACCCGTTCATTGCGCTTGTCGTAGAACCAGGTGACGCTGACTTCGCGACCTTTGCAATGGGCCGCTTCGAGCTGGTCAAAGATGTCCATGACGGACTTGATGCTGCTGGTGTTGAGATACAGCAGCTCCAGTTCCAGGCTCAGCGGCGCGGCCGAACCCAGCAGATAGGCTTCGACCCATTCAATGACCGGGCCGAACAGTTCAAAGGAATTCTCGGGATAGGAGTCGCCGCGCATCGCCAGCACGCCGGCGGCGACGTCGGCGGTGATGGCGGGCGTGGACTGCGTCCCGGGAATGTTCAGGTCTTTCATCAGATACTCCGAAAATAATTCTTTGATGCGCGCGGAGCCTTCAGATCACAACGCTCAGGCTGAAGAACGCCTTGCCTTCGTGCGCGGTGGGCGTCAGGCTGGCTTCCAGCGGAGCGCCGGCGCGCCGCGCAATATCGATCAAACCCAAGCCCGCGCCCGAGGCAACGCCCTGGGCGCGCGGCTTGTGCAACTGTGTCTTGTATTCGGCCTTCAACGCCGCCTTGTCCAGCGCGGCCAGTTCGCGGATGCGGGCGACCAGCGCGTGGCCATCGTCGGACTTGACCAGGTTGCCCGCCGACACCACGTAGCGGCTTTCGTCGCGGCGGCCGATAACGACCGTGGCGCTGGCCTCGGCATCGCCATTGGCGGCGGCGTACTGGCGGATGTTCTGGATCATTTCGATATAGACCGAAAAGACGTCCATGGCTTCCGCGGGGCGCGCATGTTCCGCATTCAGGTAATTCTTGAGCGCGTTGCCGATTTCTTCGATCAGGCTGCGGGAGATCGGCCCGTTAAAGCAGAGCAGGGTGCGGTTCTGGTTGAACCGTTCACCCAGCGCGTAGAGATCGGAGGCATTCATAGGGGTTACCGCCCTGATAACGATTATTCGAAACGGAAAGACAACAGGGTGATGTCGTCACGTTGCGGACGGCCCCCCTGGTATTCGGCCAGCGCCTGCGAAAACGCGGCGGCCTGTTCAGTTAACGGCCGGCGCGCGTGTCTCTTGAGCATTTCCGCAAAACGGGTATTGCCGAATCCAAAGCCGTGCTCGCCGCCCGCCTGGTCCAGGAAACCGTCGGTGGCCAGGTAATACGTCCAGCCGGGCTCCAATTGCACGTCGATGTTTTCGTAGCGGCCGACCCGCTTGTCACCCAGCGCGCGCTTGCCGCCAGGTATTTCACGCAAGGTCTCGCCATCGCCGGCGTACAGGCTGATCTTGGCGCCCGCATAGCGCAGGCGCTTGGATTGGCGGTCAATATATACCAGGCCCGCGTCGGTATTGGTGGCCAGCGCGCGTGGCAATTGCGCATCCGCAAGCATGGCGCGAATGGCGCCGTCGGTACGGGTCAGGACGCCGGCGGGATCGGCGGGGCCGACCTCGGTGATCGCCAGATCAATGGCGGCGCGCGCCAGCATGGTCATCAGCGCGCCGGGCACGCCGTGGCCCGCGCAGTCCATGATGCCCAGCAGGCAGTTGGCGCCGTCGGAGCGGAACACGTAGAAGTCACCGCCCACCACGTCGCGCGGCTTCCACAGCACGAAATGGTGCGCGCCCAGCGACTGCGTCAGTTGGCGGTCGGGCAGAATGGCGCGCTGGATCAGGCTGGCGTAGTCGATGGAGTCGCCAATTTTCTTGTGCGCGGCGGCCATGGCGCGGTTGGCGTCTTCCAGCGCCGAGGTGCGTTCGCGCACCTTGGTTTCCAGTTCGGCCGTGTGCTGGCGGACCTTGTCGGCCATGACGCCGAAGGCGCGGCTCAGGTCGCCAATTTCGTCCTGGCCGCCCGGCGGCAGGCGCACGTCGTAGCTGCCGTCCGCAATGGCGCGGGCTGATTGCTGCAGGCGGCGCAAGGGGCGCAGCATCAGGCGTTCAATGGCGTAGCCGAAGCACAGCAGCATGGCGGCAAACAACACCACCAGGCCAATAGCCGCCGGCCACAGCCAGCCGGTGTCCAGCACGCGCGCGGCGCCCAGGTCCACCATCGTCAGCACGTGCCAGTGCAGCTCGGGCATATACGCCACCGCCACCAATTGGCGCGTGCCGTCCATGCTGACCCACGCCGTCTGCACCGATTGCGGGTCGGCCTGCGCCGCGTGCATGGCCGAGCGCAGTTCGTCCTGCCCAGGCCCCGCGTCCAACAGGTTGAACACGCGCCCGCGATCCGCCGCGCCACCGCCCGCGCCGGAGTTGTAGGCGATCAATGAGGCGTCCATGTGCGCCTGGATGGCGCCGTCTTCGTCCACGATGATGGGGGTGACGCCGGGCTGGCCGCTGTTGACGAATTCCCGCAGGAAGCCGCCCACGTCCAGACCCGCGCCGGTCAGCCCCACCACCTTGTTGCCGTCGCGCACCTGGACGTTGATCCACACTTTGGTGGTCTTCAGCTTCAGGTCGGGGTTGACGTTGATGTTGTATTTGGCCGGCGACTTCAACGACGCGTAGAACCAGCCGTCGTCAGCCGCGTTGGGGCTGAGCGTGTAGCGCGGCGCTTCGGACAGCGGCTTGTCGTCGTTGAAGTAGTAGTTTCCGGTGGCGGCGCTGGCGATGAAGTAGGCGCGCCCGAGCAGGTCGCGCCGGTAGCCATCGGCTTCGCGAAAAAACAATTCGCGCGCGGCCGGGTCACTTTCATCGCGCAACCAGCGGCGGGTGACTTCGCTGTCGGCCAGGCGCAAGGACAAGGCCAGTTCGCGGGACACCGGCGCCAGAATGCGTTGCCGGTTCAACTGCGTGAAGTTGTCGGCAAAGGCGCGTCCGAAGTGGTCCCTGACCCCATCCAGCACCATCCAACCGATTACCGCCGCGGGCGCCAGGGCGACCACGCACGCCAACAACAGCGCCATTAATGATTTTTTGCGCAAACCCCATTTCGCCATGCGAAGTCTTCCTGACAGCTTGATAAGACGTACTTGCGTAACGTGCGTGCCCGCTCGGTAGGCACGCGATGGGCCTGGCGGGACAAGTGTAGAGAACAGCCGGGGCAATTGAAACAGGTGCAAACATCAGGATGCGGGCTAGACACCCTGTGTTTCAACGCAGCAATGAAAATGGCGGTTTATTGCGATTTATATCTAGTTTTTCTTTCGCTCACCCGCGTGTTTTGCGGCTTTATTGCTACACGCCCAGATAGCGTTCCCACAGGCCGCGGTCGGCATCCAAGGCCTTGGAGTCACCCGTCCAGACAACCTTGCCGCGCTCCAGGATGACGTGCTGGTCGGCCAGGCTCAGCAATCTTTCAACATATTTATCGATGACCAGAATGGTCTGGCCTGCTTGGCGCAGGCGCGCCAGGCAAGCCCAGATTTCTTCGCGGATCTTGGGCGCCAGGCCTTCAGTAGCTTCGTCCAGGATCAGCAGGCGCGGGTTGGTGACCAAGGCGCGGCCGATGGCCAGCATCTGCTGCTCGCCACCTGACAACTGGTTGCCCATGTTGCGGGCGCGTTCGCGCAGGCGCGGAAACAGATCGAACACGCGGTCCGGCGTCCAGGGTTCACCAATGCCGGGGTTGCGTGCCGCGGTAAACGCCGTCAGGTGTTCGCGCACCGTCAGGTTGGGGAAACACTGCCGCCCTTCCGGCACGATGGCCACGCCAGCGCGGGCAATGCGGTCGGAGCTCCAGCCGCTGATGTCCTGATCCGCGAAATGGATCTTGCCGCCACGTAGCGGTAGTTGCCCGAACAACGTGCGCAGCAGCGTGGTCTTGCCCATGCCGTTCCTGCCCAGCAAGGTCACCACCTGGCCGGCGCCAATCTGCAGGTCCACACCAAACAGCACCTGGCTGGCGCCGTAGCCGCTTTCGGCGGATTCGATGGTGAGCATCATGCGGTCTCCTCGTCGCCCAGGTAGGCTTGCCGCACTTCCGGATTGGCGCGGATTTCGTCAGGGGTGCCGGTGGCGATGACACGGCCATACACCAGCACCGACAGGCGGTCGGCCAGGCGGAACACCGCCTGCATGTCGTGTTCGACCAGCAGCATGGCGGCGCGGCCACGCAGGGTTTCGATCAGTTCGGTCAGGCGCACGGTTTCGTCCGGCCCCATGCCGGCCATGGGTTCGTCCAGCAGCAGCACGCTGGGGCGCGCGGCCAGGGCCAGCGCGAACTCCACCTTGCGCTGTTCGCCGTGCGGCAAGGTGCCGGCCGGGCGTTCCAGCAGGCTGGCGTCGATGGCGCATTCCCGCGCCAGTTCGCGCGCCTGCTCGTACAGCGCGGTCTGGGCGGTGCGCGGCGACCAGAAGCGGAAGCTGCTGCCCGCGTGCGCCTGCACCGCCAGCACCAGGTTGTCCAACACGTTGGACTGCTTGAAGATGTTGGTGATCTGGTAGGACCGCGACAGCCCGGCCGCCACGCGCTGGTGCGCGTTCATGCTGGTGACGTCGCGCCCGCCCACGGTCAGCGTGCCGGAGTCCGCCGCCAGCGTGCCCGACAGCAGATGGATCAGCGTGGACTTGCCGGCGCCGTTAGGGCCGATCAGGGCGTGAATTTCGCCCGGGTTCAGGGTCAGCGACACGTTGTCGGTCGCGACCAGGGCGCCAAAGCGGCGTACCAGGCCGGTGGCCTGCAAGGCCGGCACGCCCGAGTTGTTGTTGGTGTTGGATGCCAAGCTCATGATCCCACCTTGCCGGATTGGGCCACGGCGCGTCCGCCGAACATCGGGCCGAACAGGCCGACCAGACCGCGCGGCGCGCCAAACACCACGCACAGCAGCAGCACGCCCAGGGGCAGGTGCCAGTATTCGGTCCACATGCGCAGCACTTCTTCCAGCGTCAGCATCACCACCGCGCCGGCCACACCGCCCCAACGCAGGCCGATGCCGCCCACCAGCACCATGATCAGCAGGTTGGCCGACTGGGTCCATTGCATCAGGTTGGGCGAGACGAACAGGTTGTGGTTGGCCAGCAGCGCACCTGCCAGGCCCGCCGCCGCGCCACTAAGCGTGAAGGCAACGAGCTTGATGCGGTAGACCGGATAGCCCATGGCTTCCATGCGCGATTCGTTTTCGCGGATGCCCTGCAAGGCGGTACCGAAACGCGAGGACACCACGCGGCTGAACACCCACATCAACACCGCGAACAGCACCAGCACCAGGTAGTAGAAGCTGACGTCGTTGGCCAGGTCGATGCCGGGCAGCGTGGAATAGCCGGGCAGGTTCAGCCCGTCTTCCCCGCCGTATTGGCGCAGCGAAATGAAGATGTAGTACAGCATCTGCGCGAACGCCAGGGTGATCATGATGAAGTACACGCCACGGGTGCGCAGCGAAATCGCGCCCGTGATTGCCGCCAGCACGCCCGCCAGCACCATGGCCACCGGCCAGACGATCAGCGCCGACGTGATGCCCGACATGGCCAGAATGCCCACGGCGTACGCACCCGCGCCGAAGAAGGCCGCGTGCCCCAGCGCCACCATGCCGCCATAGCCCAGGATCAGGTTCAGGCTGGTCGCGGCCAGTGCGTAGATCAGCACGCGGCGCACGAAGGAAATATAGAAGTCCAGGTCCAGCGCCGGGGCCACCAGCGGGAACGCCGCCAGCGCCAGCAGCAGGATTACGGTCCAGATTGTGCTTTTCATCATCAACCCCGCGCCGGAAACAGGCCAGAGGGCCGGAACACCAGCACAGCCGCCATCAATACGTAAATGGCGATGGCGGCCAGCGTCGGGCCGACGCTGGAAGCCACGGCCGGCGAAAAAATCTGGCGCAGCAGCATGGGCAGGAAGGCGCGCCCGGCGGTGTCCACCATGCCCACCAGCAAGGCGCCCACGAAGGCGCCTCGAATGGAACCGATGCCGCCGATGACGATGCACACCAGCACCAGGATCAAAATATCTTCGCCCATGCCAAGCTGCACGGCGGTGATCGGCCCCAGCAGCGCCCCGGCCACGGCGGCCAGCATGGCGCCCAGCACGAACACGCCCAGGAACAGCAGCGGCACGCGCACGCCCATCAGCGTGGCCATCTGGCGGTTGGACGCGCCGGCCCGCACCAGCACGCCGGCACGGGTGCGGGTCACGAACCAGTACAGGCCCGCGGCGGCGGCCACGCCGAACACAATGATCATCAAGCGATAGGCGGGATACAGCAGGTCGGGCATCAGGCGCACGGGTCCTGACAGCATGGCCGGCATGTTCAGCATGACCGGGGCAGGCCCCCAGATCATCTTGACCAGGTCATTGGCAATAAGAATGACCGCGTAGGTGCCCAGCACCTGCGCCAGGTGGTCGCGCAGCGCCAGGCGGCGGATCAGCGTCAGTTCCAGCACCACGCCGACCAGGCCGGTGGCGACGGCCGCCACCAGAACGGCGGCGGTGAATGAACCTGTGCGCTGCATGGTTTCGGCGGCGACATAGGCGCCGGCCATGTAGAGCGAGCCGTGAGCCAGATTCATGATGTCCATGATGCCGAAAACCAGGGTCAGCCCGGCCGCAATCAAAAACAACATCAACCCAAACTGCAGACCGTTCAGCAATTGCTCGACGATCAGCGTAAACGTCATGAACACTTCCCCCTGCCGCGTACCTTGCGAGCGGTGCGCGTGCGATTCAAACCTACATTGGACGGCGGCCCGCGCCGGCCGCGTCCGGCATTACCGGAAACACGGCGGGCGCGAGCTTGGGCGTCTTACCTCAGAGCATGCACTCGCCGACGTAGACGTCCTGGTACTTGTCGAACACCTTGCCCACCAGCTTGTTGGTGATGCGGCCGCTGCCGTCCTTGTCGACGACGCGCAGGTAGTAGGCCTGGATCGGATAGTGGTTCTTGCCGTAGGTGAACTTGCCGCGCACCGAGGGGTAGTCGGCCTTTTCCAGCGCGGCGATGACGGCCGCGCGGTCCGAGGCCTTGCCGCCGGCCTGCTTGACGGCGGCGTCCATGGCCATGATGACGTCATAGGCCTGGGCAGCGTACACCGACGGGTAGCGGCCGTTGTATTCCTTGCGGAAGGCGTCCACGAACGTCTTGTTCTGCGGCACGTCCAGGTCATGCGCCCACTGCGCCGTGTTGTACATGCCCAGCATGGGTTCGCCCACGGCCTGGATCACGTCTTCGTCGGCCGAGAAGCCCGGGCCGATCAGCTTGACGCTTTGCGACAGGCCCGCCGACACAAACTGCTTGACGAAGTTGATGCCCATGCCGCCCGGCAGGAAGATGTAGACCGCGTCCGGCTTGGCCGCGCGGATCTGCGCGATTTCGGCGGCGTAGTCGATCTGGCCCAGCTTGGTGTAGACCTCGTCGCCCGGGGCGATCTTGTAGCCGCGCTTGAAGCCCGTCAGCGCGTCCTTGCCCGCCGGGTAGTCGGGCGCCATGATGAACATTTTCTTGAAGCCGCGGTCGGCGGCAACCTTGCCGGCCGCTTCGTGGAAGGCGTCGTTCTGGTAGGACGTGCCGAACCAGTAGTTATTGCATTGGGCGCCGGCAAATTGGCTGGGGCCGGGGTTGTTCGACAGGTACGGAATCTTGGCGGCGAACAGCGCGGGGCCCACGGCCAGCGCCACGTTCGAACCGATCGGGCCCGTGAAGAAATCGATTTTTTCGCGCTGGATGTAGCGCGTGACCAACTGGCGGGCCTGGTCCGGGTTGCCGCCCATGTCAGTCTGAACGAATTCGGCGGGCTGACCGCCCAACTTGCTGCCCAGTTGCTTGATGGCCAGATTGAAGCCGTCACGCGCTTCGGCGCCCAGCGCCGAGAACGGGCCGGAAATGTCGTTGGCGATGCCGACCTTGACGGCGTCAGCCATGGCTACGGCCGGCACCAGTGCGGCGGCGGCGATAAGGGAAGTGATCAAACGCATGGTGGTGTGCTCCGTGCGCGAGCCCGCGCAGAGGGTGTTCTTATTGAGGGTGCGATTCGAATGACTTCTATGCCCGGCCTGCCGGCGCCAGTGCGCCGCCGTCAAACACGTGCTTGCAAGCCTGAGCTTGCCGCCCCACCATCCCCCTTGTGCTGCACAGGGAAAGCTGGCGCGGTTCATAGTTTAGGTTTAAAGTATTCTTCAAAACAAGACTAGGGTTTTTACCAGCCCTGGGTTTACACCAGCCCTTCCATCAACGAAGACCGTATCGACGAAACGCCTGGTACGACGCTCGCGCGACAGTACCCGACATCTCGCCGAACCTCAAGAAAACGCCGATGACTGACGCTCCTGATCTCGAATCCCGCGCCGCGCCCGACGACCACCACGCGCTGCGGTTATGGCTGCGCATGCTCACCTGCGCCAATCTCATCGAAGGCGAAATCCGCAGCCGCCTGCGTAACGAATTCGACACTACCCTGCCCCGCTTCGACCTGATGGCGCAACTGCAACGCGCGCCCAAGGGCATGAAAATGGGCGAGCTGTCGCGCCACATGATGGTGACCAACGGCAATATCACCGGCATTACCGACCAGCTTGAAAAAGAGGGGCTGGTGGTGCGCACCAAGGTGGAATCCGACCGCCGCAGTTCGCTGATCAAGCTGACGCCCCAGGGCAAGAAGAGCTTTGCGCGCATGGCGCGCGCGCACGAGGCCTGGGTCAAATCCATGTTTGGCGAAATGCCGGAGTCCACCCGCAATGCGCTGTTCCAGGCGCTGGGCGAACTCAAGCTGCAAGTGGTGGCCACCCGCTCGGAATCCGCCAAGACCTGACCCCGCCGCACCTTGCCGCCAGGGCTGAAAACCGCATGCGGATTGGCGCATAATTGCCGCCATGATTCCGGTTTCTCTTCCTGGCGGTAATTTCTACGTGCTGATGGTGGCCTCGCTGGCCTGCCTGGCCACCTTGCTGACTTGGCTGGCGGTCCTGGCCACCACGCCCAGCGCGCGGCACTGGCTGGGCGACCACCGGCGCGCTGGCACGATCCTGATGACCATTCTGACGCTGGTGGGCGCCATTTTTCCTTATCAGCAGCTCAGTGTGTGGTTCACCGCGCAGCGTGACGCCCAGGCCGACGCCGGCCGCAAGACGACGCTGACCGAGCCCACGCGGCTGGCCGGCGTGGACATGCCCGCCGGCACCGTGCTCAGCCTGACGCAGCCAGGCGACTTGGCCTCATTCGACCGCGCCGTCTTCCCCGACACGCAACCCGCCGCCATCGACGGCCTTGCCGCCACCCACCTGTTCCGCTACGCCGCCACCGCTAAGCAACCCGAAACCCTGTCGGTAGAAATCGCCCGTGACCAGGCGCAGGAAGGCTGGCTGTGCGCGCATGGGCACCGGCTTGAATTCGTCTTGCAAGGCGGCAAGCCCCGGTTTGCCAGTTGCCACCTGGCCGTGGGTAACACGCTGGACCAGCAAGCGGTGCCGCCCGGCGCCTGGCTGAAGGTGGACGAGTCCGCGCGCGGCACGGCCCCGGACGCCAGCGCTGGCGTGCCGCGCTGGCTGCTGCGCACCGAAGGCAGCGACGCGATGGACTTGCGCCAACTGCCCTTGCTGAAGGTGGACATGCGGCTGGACGGCCAGCGCCGCCTGCTGGGTTTTGAAGGCCTGCTGGCCCGCGACACCACGCTGGGCCCCATGACCTACCCGCCCGGCACCCGCGTGCTGACCGCCAACCCCCGCCTGCCCGGCGCCCAGCCCGGCGACCTGCTGTTTTCGCCATCGCGCGGCCGCTCGGCGCGACGCGACGGCGGCGAAGACGTGGCGGCCGGCAGTTCGGTGCTGCAAGCGCCCGACGGCACGGTGCGCAGCGTGCTCAGCAACCGCGAGGCCGGGGTGCTGGACGTGGCCGCCATGCGCATGGCCCCCTGAGCCGTCCCCTGAAAGATCCCTGCTCCAAAGCGGTGGGATAATACTGAGCTTTCCCCCGCGCGCCGCCTAGCCTGGCGGCGATTTTGTCCTGCCTACTCATAGAGACGAAGTCATGGCCGTTAATTTGCAGATCCCCTCCGAGTCCGAAATTTTTCCTGTTGCCGGTGTTGAAATCGGCGTCACCGAGGCCGGCATCCGCAAAGCCAACCGACGTGACCTGACCGTGTTCCGTCTGGCCGAAGGCGCCAGCGTGGCGGGTGTGTTCACGCGCAACCGCTTCTGCGCCGCGCCGGTGCAGGTTTGCCAGGCCCACCTGGCCGCCGGCGGCCCGATCAGCGCGCTGGTCATCAACACCGGCAACGCCAACGCTGGCACGGGTGAAGAAGGCCTGAAGAAGGCTCGCGACACCTGCGACGCGCTGGGTAAGTTGCTGGGCGTGCCGGCTGCGCAGATTCTGCCGTTTTCCACCGGCGTCATTCTTGAGCCGCTGCCGCTGGACCGCCTGGTCGCCGGCCTGCCGGGCGCCATCGCCAACCTGGGCGCCGACCACTGGTCCAGTGCCGCCCACGGCATCATGACGACGGACACGCTGCCGAAGATCTCGTCGGCCAAGGTGCAGATTGACGGCAAGACCGTTACCTTCACCGGCATCAGCAAGGGCGCGGGCATGATCCGCCCGAACATGGCCACGATGCTCAGCTTTTTGGCCACCGATGCCGGCATCGCCCAGCCGCTGTTGCAGAAGCTGGCGGTGGAAATCGCCGATGCGTCTTTCAACCGCATCACGGTTGACGGCGACACGTCCACGAACGATTCCTTCATCATCGCTGCGACTGGCAAGTCGGGCGTGACCGTCAACAGCGAGTCCGACGCCGCCTACGCCGCCGTGCGCGAGGCACTGACCGCCGCCGCGCTGGAATTGGCCACGAAGATCGTGCGCGACGCCGAAGGCGCCACCAAGTTCATGACGATCCGCGTGGAAGAAGCGGGCACCACGGAAGAAGCGCTGAAGGTCGCGTATGCGGTGGCGCATTCGCCGCTGGTCAAGACCGCGTTCTTTGCCTCGGACCCCAACCTGGGCCGCATCCTGGCGGCGGTGGGCTACGCGGGTATCGACGATCTGGACGTGTCGAACATTCGCCTGTGGCTGGACGATGTGCTGGTGGCGAAAGACGGCGGCCGCAATCCGGATTACCAGGAAGCCGACGGCCAGCGCGTGATGAAGCAGGCCGAGATCCAGGTGCGCATCGCGCTGGGCCGCGGCACGGTGGCGGACACGGTGTACACCTGCGATTTTTCGCATGAGTATGTATCGATCAACGCGGATTACCGTTCGTAAATTGATGGGGCGCGAGCCATTTATTTGGTGGGGTGCCCGCGATATAGGTTGATGGGTTGCGCGCGATCTTAGGCGGTGTTCTTCTTGAAGCGATCGCGCGCTTCACCCATCCTACCCCGGGACAACCGTCGTACGACGGGACGACCATCGGACGGTGGGACGATCATCGCAAGGTTGGAAGGCCATCGAACGATTGGACGACCATCGAACGGTCGGACAACCATCGCACGGTTGGACGACCATCGAACGATTGGACAACCATCGCACGGTTGGACAACCATCGCACGGTTGGACGACCATCGAACGATTGGACAACCATCGAACGATTGGACAACCATCGCACGATTGGACAACCATCGCACGGTTGGACGACCACCGAACGATTGGACGGCCGTCGAACGATCGGACGACCATCGAACGATTGGACAACCATCGCACGGTTGGACGACCATCGAACGATTGGACAACCATCGCACGGTTGGACGACCATCGAACGATTGGACAACCATCCCAAGGTTGGACGACCATCGACCGATTGGACGGCCATCGCACGGTTGGACGACCATCGTAGGATGGGTGCCGCGCGGCAGGCTGCCGCCAAAAACACAAGCGCCAAACGCGCAAACCCATCAAGCAGCGCCCGAACTCCAACCAAAATCATCCACAGCACAACCGCGACCCACAACAACCGCCCCCACGCCACCCAAGGATGCAGACGTGACCGCAACCGAATTTTCCACCCTGATCCAGCGCGCCGAGCGTGTGCTGGCGCAGCTTGAGGCCTTTCTTCCGCCCGCCACGCCCGAGATCGACTGGAGCGCGCATGCTTTCCGTTGGCGCAAGCGTGGCTCGCGCGGCTGGCTGGACGCGGTGCGTCACGTCGCGCGCATCGACATGCAAGACCTTCAGCACATCGAGCGCCAGAAGGCCACCATCGACCGCAACACCGTGCAGTTCCTTGAGAACAAGCCGGCCAACAACGTGCTCATGACCGGCGCGCGCGGCACCGGTAAAAGCTCCCTGGTCAAGGCCATGCTGGCGGCCTATGGCGAGCGCGGCCTGCGCCTGATCGAAGTCGACAAGTCCGACCTGGGCGACCTGCCCGACATCGTTGAAATCGTCGCCGCGCGCCCCGAACGCTTCATCGTGTTCTGCGACGACCTGTCGTTCGAAGAAGGCGAACCCGGCTACAAGGCGCTGAAGTCCGTGCTGGACGGTTCCGTGTCGGCCTCGGGCGACAACGTGCTGATCTACGCCACGTCCAACCGGCGCCACCTGATGCCGGAATACATGAGCGAAAACCTGCAAGCCAAGCACCAGCCCGATGGCGAAATCCATCCGGGCGAGACCGTCGAGGAAAAGATCTCGCTGTCGGAACGCTTTGGCCTGTGGCTGTCGTTCTACCCCTTCAAGCAGGACGACTATCTGGACATCGTCTACCACTGGCTGCGCGAGCTGGGATGCCCCGAAGCGCAGATCGAGCCGTCGCGCACCGAGGCGCTGCAATGGACCATCGAACGCGGCTCGCGTTCGGGCCGGGTGGCTTATCAATTTGCACGCGATTGGGCGGCCCGCCATGTCTGAGAAGATCGTTGACGTTGCCGCCGGTTTGATCCTGCGCCCCGACGGCATGCTGCTGCTGGGCCAGCGGCCCGAAGGTAAACCGTGGTCGGGCTGGTGGGAATTGCCGGGCGGCAAGCTGGAGCCGGGCGAAACCGTGCTGGAAGCGCTGGCCCGCGAACTGCAAGAAGAGCTGGGCATCCGCGTGACGCAGTCGCGGCCCTGGGTGACCTACGTACACGTTTATCCGCACACCACCGTGCGCCTGGCGTTCTGCCACGTGACCGCGTGGGAAGGCGAGCCGCAAGGGCTTGAGAACCAGCGCCTGGAATGGGTGGCCCCCGCCAACGCAGCGTCGGTCGGCGATCTCTTGCCCGCCACGCTGCCCCCCTTGCGCTGGCTGCAACTGCCCACTACCTACGGCATCAGTTCGATCGGCTCGCGCGCGGGCGTGGCCGCGTTCCTGGGCCGGCTGGACGCGGCACTGGCGCGCGGCGTGAAGCTGGTGCAATTTCGTGAACCGCAATGGCCGGACGGCGCAAACGCAAGCTCGCTGCACGAGGTCTTGCAGCAGGTGATCAAGCGTTGCCACGCCGCCGGTGCGCGCGTGCTGGTCAATAGCGCACACCCCGCCGCATGGTGGAAGGAAGCCGACGGCGTGCATTTGCGCACGGCGGATGCCGCCCGCCTGCATGCGCGGCCCGAACTGCCGGCCGGCGCGCTCGTCGGCGTGTCCGCGCACGATAATGCGCAGGTGGTGCACGCCCGCGAACTCGGCGCCGACTTCGCGGTGCTGGGTCCGGTGCTGGACACGCCCAGCCACCCCGGCGCGCCAACGCTGGGTTGGGAAGGCTTTGTTGCCGGCAACCGTGATGCGGGCATCCCCGTGTTCGCGTTGGGCGGCCAGTCGACCACGACCGTGTCGCACGCGCTGCGCCATGGCGCGCACGGCATCGCCGGCATTCGTGGCGTGATCTGACACGCACCTTATCGTCAGCCGGCTGCATCAAGACGCCGCGTTCCGTGCTTGCCACGGCGCGGCGTTTTTACATTCCGATTGCGCTTCGATTGCGCTTGGTTGCGTTCCGATTGTCCGCCGCTCGCGTACCCCTTGCCCTTCGGCTGCATTGCCCATGCGCCGTCGCCGCATTGCCCCTAGGGAAACTCCCCCCTTGCTGCCCTCTGGCCGAAAGCAATACCTTGGAGCCCTTAATGTGACCACGTAGTCACATGACATCTGAACCACAGTCGCTGCACCCTCTCTTTGTCGTCGTCCCTACAACAAGGAAGTCCAGCATGGACGCATTCTTGCCGAGCAATCCGACCCTTCATTGCCGCGTACGCCAAGGCGTGCGAATGTCGCCTATCTGGGCAGCGAAGTCTGGCAAGATGGCAGGCGTATCGGCCATACCGTCAGCGAACTCATTGCCGACCTGGCTGACGGGCGAGTGACCGGCGTGCCGGACCCCGCCCGCTCCCTCATCCTCATGAAGGAATAGGCCATGTCCCGCCGCGAAAATACCGAACGACTGATCTTGCAAGCGCTGGAAGCCCAGATTCTGGAAACCGGCATGGGCGGGGTGGGCATCAACGCCATCGCCAAGCGCGCAGGGGTCAGCAAAGAGCTTATCTACCGCTACTTCGACGGCATGCCGGGCCTGATGCTGGCCTGGATGCAGGAACAGGATTTCTGGACACGCAACCCCGGGTTGCTGGCGGAAGATGAGTCCAGCCAGCGCACGCCCGGAGAACTGGTGCTGTCCATGCTGCGCGCGCAGATCGACGCGCTGGCCGGCAATGAAACCCTGCGCGAAGTGCGCCGCTGGGAACTGATAGAACGCAACGAGGTGTCGGCCCCCCTGGCCGAACGGCGTGAACGCGCGGCGCGCGGCTTCATCGACCGCGTGGACGGCCTGGCGCCCGACGTGGACATGCCCGCGATGGTCAGCGTGATGCTGGCCGGCGTGCTGTACCTGATGCTGCGCGGCAAAACCGAATCCCACTTCCTGGGCGTGCCGCTGCGCACGCCCGAAGGCTGGGAGCGCATCAGCGGTGCGCTGGAACACCTGGTGGCGCATGGCTTTCCAGACCCCTTGAATACCGAATCCCTTGCCACCCTGGAGGCGCGGCGCGGCAAACCGCCAGCCGCCGATCCCCCAACCTGAGCCCTACATGCCCGCGCATCCCGACCCGCAGGAATACGACATCATCATCACAGGCGGCCAGGTCGCCGACGGCTTGGGCGGACCGGCCCGCCGCGCCGACATCGCCATCAATGGCGAGCGCATCGCGGCCATCGGCGACGGCGCGCAATGGCGCGCGCGGCGCCGCCTGGACGCCACCGGCAAGGTGGTGTCGCCGGGCTTCATCGATTGCCATACCCACGATGACCGCGCGCTGCTGGGCACGCCGCTGATGCGGCCCAAAGTCAGCCAGGGCATCACCACCGTGGTCACCGGCAACTGCGGCATCAGCCTGGCGCCGGTGCGCACGCCGGGCGACGTTGTGCCGCCCCCGCTGAACCTGCTGGCCAAGCACACGGGCGAACTCTACGCCCGCATGCAGGACTACGCCGACGCGCTGGAAGCCACGCCCGCCGCCGTCAACAGCCTGGCGCTGGTGGGCCATTCCAGCTTGCGCGTATCGGCCATGGACCGGCTGGACCGCCCCGCTGACAAAGGCGAGATCGCCACCATGCGACGCGCGCTGGACGAGGCCATGGCGGCGGGTGCCGCCGGCTTGTCCACGGGCCTGTACTACCCCACCGCCATGCACGCCAGCACCGAGGAAGTGATCGGCGTGGCCGAGCCCTTGAAGGCCTGGCGCGGCCTGTACACCACGCACCTGCGCGACGAAGCCGACCACGTTTGCGACGCCATGGAAGAAGCCTTCCTGATTGGCCGCGCGGCGGACGTGCCGGCCATCCTGTCGCACCACAAGGTCACCGGCAAGCACAACCACGGACGCACCGCGCAAACGTTGGCGCTGTTCGACCGCGTGCGCGCCGACCAGCCCGTGGGCATGGACGTCTATCCCTACGCGGCGTCGTCCACCATTCTGGAACCGCGCCGCGTGGCGGCGGGCGAAAAAATCATCGTGACGTGGTCGCAGACGCGCCCGGAAATCCAGGGCGTGGACCTGCGCGAACTGGCCGCGCGTGAAGGCAAAGACCCTACCCGCCTGGCCGAAGAACTGTCGCCGGGCGGCGCCATTTATTTTTCGATGGATGAAGCCGACGTCAAACGGGTCATCGGGCATGGCAGCGTCATGATCGGGTCGGACGGCCTGCCGCATGACCAGCGCCCGCATCCCCGTTTGTGGGGCGCGTTTTCGCGCGTGCTGGCGCGCTACGTGCGCGAGATGCGCGTGCTGGGCCTGGAAGAAGCCGTGCGCCGCATGACGAGCCTGACCGCCGCGCAATTCGGCTTGAAAGACCGCGGCGTATTGCGCGCCGGCTGTTATGCCGACGTGGTGGTGTTCGACGCCGCCACCGTCGCCGATCTAGCCAGCTTTGTCGAACCGACGCTGCCGTCCACCGGCATCCACGCGGTGCTGGTCAATGGCCAAGTGGTCGAGGAAAACGGCGCGCCCACCGGCGCCCGCCCGGGCCGCCTGCTGCGGGGCGACGAGCGCGCCGCCCCCGGCTTCGAAACACCGGCCTGGGCGGCCTGTAACGCAAGCGCTACGTGAAGCGAATAACGAATAGCGAATAGCAAAAGGCAAATCGCAAATAGCAACCCTGAACGCCGCGCCCTCGGCGCGCGGCGGCTTTCCTGGAGCATCATGCATATCGTTGTCATCGGCGCGGGCGTGGTCGGCATGGCCACCGCCTACTTCCTGCATCGCGAGGGCCATCGCGTGACGGTCGTGGATGCGGGGTCCGGCCCGGGCCAAGCCACCAGCATGGCCAACGGCGCACAACTGAGCTATAGCTTTGTCGCCCCGCTGGCCGACCCCGCCGTCTTGCCCAAGCTGCCGTCCTGGCTGCTGGCCCAGGACGCGCCGCTACGCTTTCGCCCCCGGCTGGACCCCGATCAATGGCGTTGGAGCCTGGCGTTTCTACGCGCCTGCACGCGCGCCAGAAACCGTGAGACCACGCGTGAACTGCTGGCGCTGGGCATGTACAGCCGTTTGTGCGTACACACGCTGGTGCGTGATGAACAACCCGACTTCGACTTCACCACGGCGGGCAAGCTGCTGGTCTACCAGGATGCCGACGCCTACCGGCAGGCGCTGGCGCAACGTGACTACCTGGCGGGCCTGGGCTGCGAGCAACGGGTGATGGACAGGCGCGCCTGCCTGGAGATGGAGCCCGCGCTGGCCGGCATCGAAGCCAGCATTCAGGGCGCGCTCTACACCCCCACCGAAGACGCCGGCGACTGCCAGCGCTTGTGTACCGAACTGGAACGCATCCTGCGCGCCGCGCCCGACCCCGTGCGTTTCCACTTCAACACACGGGTGGACACGCTGCGCCGTGAACACGGCCGCGTGATGAGCGCATCCACCTCGGCAGGCGACCTGGAAGCCGACCATTTCGTGCTGGCCAGCGGCATGGGCGCACAAGCGCTGGCGCGGCCGCTGGGCTTGAACCTGGGTATCTATCCGTTAAAGGGCTACAGCCTGACCTACACGCTGACGCCGGACAGCGTGGCGCCTACCGCCAGCATCAGCGATATCCGCCGCAAGGTCGTATATGCGCGGCTGGGCCAGCGGCTGCGCGTGGCGGGCATGGTGGACATCGGCACGGGCGGCGCGGGCGTGGACCCGCAGCGCGTGCGCAGCCTGGAGCGCGACGTGGCGCAGTTCTTTCCTGGCCTGAAGCCCGAAGGCGCGCCCAACGCCTGGGCGGGGCTGCGGCCGGCCCGACCCGACGGCAAGCCGCTGATCGGCGCCACGCCCTACCGCAACCTGTGGTTGAACACCGGCCACGGCGGGTTGGGCTTTACGCTGGCCTTGGGCAGCGCGCGGGTCTTGGCGGATTTGATGCGGGGCCGCGACCCCGCCGTGGACCCATCCGCATTCGCATTGGCATAAAGCAGGAACGGGCACAGGCGCTGGCATGAGCTTTGGCTTGCGCCTGGGCTTTCGCCTGTGGGCCCAAGCGTGGGTTTGCGCGCAGGCTTGGGCTACAGCGTGAACCTGGTTCCGCCCAGGCCCGGCGTAATCAATCGGCCTTGATGCCTCGGCTTTGGATCAGCTTGCTCCACTTGCCGCGTTCTTTCTCTTCAAACGCGGCCAGGTCGGCGCCAAAGACATTGCCCGGCGTGGCGCCGCCTTGCGCCAGCGATTGCTGTAGCTCGGGTGCTTTCAAGGCCTGCTTCATGGCGGCGATCAGCTTGTCGACCACGGGCGCCGGAGTGCCGCGCGGCGCATACAGGCCGGACCAGGCGGTGACCTCGAAGCCGGGCAGGCCGGCTTCAGCCATCGTCGGCAGGTCGGGCGCGGCCGGGCTGCGTTCGGGCGACGTGACGGCAATGCCGCGCAAGCGTCCACCCGGTTTCATCGCGCTCATGGAGCTGGGCAGGTTGTCCATCAGGATATCGACCTGGCCGCCGATCACGGCGGGTATCGCCGCCGACGATCCCTTGAATGGCACATGCAGCATCTGCAAGCCCGCCAGCGATTCGAAGTAGGCGCCGGTCAGATGCACCGATGAGCCGATGCCGGGCGAGGCATAGGAATACTTGCCCGGGTCCTTCTTCACCGCCTTCATCACGTCATCCAGATTGCGCCATGGCGACGTGGCGGCCACCGCCATGACGTTGGGCGTGGACGCGATGATGCCCAGCGGCACCAGATCGGTGGCGGGGTTGAAGCCGATGTTGCTGTACAGAAATTGGTTGACCGTCTGCGTGCCGATGGACCCGAGCACAATCGTGTAGCCGTCGGCGGGTGCGCGCGTCGCGGCGGCCACGCCCAGATTGCCCGCCGCGCCCGGCTTGTTTTCAACCACGATGGACTGCCCCAGCGTGGGCGCCATGTGCTGCGCGATGGTGCGCGCGAAGAGGTCGGTGGTGCCGCCCGCTGGGAACGGCACGATCAGGGTGATGGGCCGCGCCGGCCATGTTTCCGCGGCGGCCACCGCCGAAAATGCCAGCGTGGCGGCTGCCACGGCGGAAGTCACCTTGCCTGCCCGGCGTCCAGCACAGGCGGCGGCGCGCCATTGAATTGACCAGCCCATCCTCTTTCCCCTTCGCATGATTGTGTTCGTGTGATCAAACGGAAGTCGGCGTCGGTGCAGCATGACGACATGCATGGCAAAAGTGACCGCATGGTCACTTTTTTCGCATTAAGAACCTGCGCCGAAAACTTGTCAACGGCAGCAAAGAGAATTAGGCGTAATCCCTAGCCCCAGGAATCCCCTAGGATCCTTGCGACATCTGGGGCGGTTGGGACACCTGCGGCTCCTGGGGCTGCTGGGTTGCTTGGGCTTCCGGGGCTGAAGAGGTTTCCTGGGAAGTCCCCTCCCAGCCGCCGCCCAGGGCCACGATCAGGTTCACGCTGGCCACCAGCCGCGTGCCCAACAGGCTTAGCGCATTGCGCTCGCTGTTCAGCGCGGTGGCGTCCACCACCGCCACGCTCAGGTAGTCCACCAGCCCGGCCTGGTACTGGTTCTGGATCAGGCGCAGCGATTCGCGCGCCGACTCCAGTGCGCGGCGCTGCACGATCTGTTCTTGTTCCATGACCCGTAGCTGGATCAGGTAGTCCTCGACTTCGCGCAGGCCCACCAACGCCGCCTGGCGGTACGCGGCCGCCTGCGAATCGTAGGAAGCGCGTGCCTGTTCAACTTGCGCGGCGCGGGCGCCCCCGTCGAAGATCGTCAGAGCCAGCGCCGGCCCCAGGGACCAGAAGCGCGCGGGCGCGGTCAGCAGGTCCGCGAACTGGCCGTTGCGAAAACCGCCATCGGCCGACAGGATCAACGACGGGAACCAGGCAGCCTGCGCCACGCCAATCTGCGCGTTGGCGGCTGCCGCGCGGCGCTCGGCCGCGGCGATGTCCGGGCGGCGCTCAAGCAGCTCGGACGGCAGACCCACCGGAATCTGCGGCAACTGCAAGGTGAAGACGCTGGGCGCCAGGCTGAAGTGCGACGGCGCCTGCCCCATCAGCACCGCAATGGCGTGCTCGTACTGGCCGCGCTGCCAGTCCAGGTCAATGGACTGCGCGCGCGTGCTTTCCACCTGCGTGCGCGCCACCGCCACATCGGCCTGCCCCGCCACCCCGACCTCGTAGCGGTTCTGCGTCAGCTTCAACGACCGTTCATACGCCGCCACCGTGGCATCCAACAAACGCTTCTGTTCGTCCAGCACGCGCAACTGGAAATAGGTTTGCACCAGCGCCGCCTGCGCGCTCAGGCGGGTGGCGCCCAGGTCCGCCAGGCTGGCAGCCGCGCTGGCCTCGGACGATTCGGTGCTGCGGCGCACGCGGCCCCACACGTCCACTTCCCAACTGACGCTGCCGGTCACGGAATACTGGTTGGACACGTTGCTGCCGTTGGTCGATGACGATGACCCGGTGCCAGCGCCCGCGCGTGACATGCCCGCGTTGGCGCCCACGGTGGGGTAGAAGCCGGCCCGCGCGGCGCGCACCAGGCCCAGCGCCTGGCGGTAATTGGCTTCGGCCTGGGCGATGGTCTGGTTCGACGTATTCAGCCGTTCCACCAAGGCATTGAGCGTGTCGTCCCCATACACCAGCCACCACTTGCCACGGTCCGCCTCGTCGCGCGGCTGCGCTGGCTTCCAGCCTTCCACCTGCTGCTGGCCCTGAGCTTCCTTGTAGGACGCGCCCACATCCAGTTCGGGGCGTTGATAATCAGGGCCGACCGCGCAGGCGCCCAGCAGCGCGCACAGCGCCAGCGTGGCGGCGCTGCGGGACAAACGGAAGGTGACAAGCGGCTTGGGTCGGATCATGTAGGTTCTATGGAAGCAGGGGCGTCTTTGCGCCGGCCGCGCCCGCGCGCGGCCCACAGGCGAAATCGGTCCAGGTAAAGATAAACCACGGGCGTGGTGTACAGCGTCAGGATCTGGCTGAGCACCAGGCCGCCCACGATGGTAATGCCCAGCGGCTGGCGCATCTCGACACCGGCGCCGGTGGCCAGCACCAGCGGAAGCGCGCCGAAGATGGCGGCCATGGTCGTCATCATGATCGGACGAAAGCGCGTCAGGCAGGCCTGGAAGATGGCCTCGCGCGGCGCCATGCCCTGCACCCGCTGGGCTTCCAGCGCAAAGTCCACCATCATGATCGCGTTCTTTTTCACGATGCCGATCAACAGGAATACGCCGATCAGCGCAATCAAGGTGAAGTCATGGCGCACCAGCAGCAGCGCCAGCAGCGCGCCCAACCCGGCCGATGGCAGCGTCGACAGGATCGTCAGCGGATGCACGAAGCTTTCGTACAGAATGCCCAGCACGATATACATGGTGACCAGCGCCGCCAGGATCAACCAGGGTTGTTGCGACAAGGTCTGCTGCAAGGCGGCCGCGGTGCCCTGGAAGCCCGCCTGGATCTGGTCCGACGGCAAGCCGATGCGCGCCACCGCCGCATCGATAGCGGCCGTGGCCTGCCCCAGCGACACGCCGGGCGCCAGGCTGAACGACACCGTGTCCGCCACGAACAGCCCCTGGTGTTGCACGCTGAGCGGCGCGTTGGAATTTTCCAGCCGGGCAAAGGCCAGCAGCGGCACGCGCGCCCCGGTCGACGTGATGACCTCCACCTGCTTGAGCGATTCAATGTCTTCGGCAAATTTCGGCTCAAGCGCCAGCACCACGTGATACTGGTTCAGCGGGCCGTACATGACCGACACCTGGCGCTGGCTGAAAGAATTGTTCAGCACGGTGGATATCGTGGACATGCTGACGCCCAGCCGGGTCGCGGCCTCGCGGTCGATCACCAGATCAATCTGGCGGCCCTTGTCCTCGACATCGGTATCCACGTCGGTAATCTCGGGAATCTTGGCCATGGCCTGCTGCACCTTGGGCATCCAGGTACGCAGCAATTGCAGGTCGCCGGACATCAGCGTGTAGTCGTAAGACCCCTGGCTTTGACGCCCGCCGATGCGGATGTCTTGTTGCGACACCAGGAACATGCGCGCCCCCGGCATGTTCTGCAGCTTGCCGCGCAGCCGGTTGATGACGTCGTCGGCCGACACCTTGCGTTCTTCCAGCGGTTTAAGCTGAATCTGCATGAAGCTGCTGTTGCTGCCCCCGCGCCCGCCCGCGTAACCCGTCATGCTTTGTACCGCCGGGTCCGCCAGCACCACCTTGCGCAGCGCATCCAGCTTGGGCACCGTGGCCTGGAACGACGTGCCCTGGTCCACCCGGAAAAAGCCCAGCAGCTGGCCCGTGTCCTGTTGCGGAAAAAATCCCTTGGGCACCGCCATGTACAGGTACACGTTCAGGCCCACGGCCACCGCCAGCGTCAACATCATCAGCCGGCCATGCGCCAAGGCCCAGCGCAAGCTGCGGCGGTAGCCGTCCAGCATGGCCTCGAAGCCGCGTTCGGACCAGCGCGCCAGTCGGCCGGGCGGCGGAGCTTCTTCAGGTTCGGGGCGTAACAGCCGCGCGCACATCATCGGGGTCAAGGTCAGCGACACCACCAGCGACACCATGATGGCGGCCGACAAAGTCACGGCGAATTCGCGGAACAGGCGACCCACCACGCCGCCCATCAGCAGGATGGGAATGAATACCGCCACCAGCGACAAGCTCATGGACAGCACGGTAAAGCCGACCTCGCGCGAGCCGCGCAGCGCCGCCCGCATCGGCGACATGCCGTTTTCCACGTGCCGCATGATGTTTTCCAGCACCACGATGGCGTCGTCCACCACGAAACCCGTGGCCACGATCAACGCCATCAGCGAAATGGTGTTCAGCGTGAACCCGCACATATACATGATGCAGAAGGTGCCGATCAGGGACACCGGCACCGCCACGCTGGGAATGATGGCCGCGCGCCAGCGGCGCAGGAACAACAGCACCACCAGCACCACCAGACCCACGGCGATGATCAGCGTCAGCTCGGCCTCGTGCAGCGACGCGCGGATGCTGGGCGTGCGGTCTTGCGCCACCGTCATGTTCACGTCCGCCGGCATCAGTGCCTGCAGCACGGGCAATTGCGCGCGCACGGCGTTGACGGCTTCAATGATGTTGGCATCCGCCTGGCGCCGCACGATCATCAGGATGGCCTTGCGGTCGTTGTAGAAGCCGGTCTGATACAGGTCTTCGACAGAGTCTTCCACCCTGGCCACGTCCGACACGCGCACCGGCGCGCCGTCTTTCCACGCAACGATCAGCGGCCGGTACTGCTCGGCGCGGCTGAGTTGGTCGCTGGCCATGATCTGCCAGTGGTAGCGGTCGTTTTCCAGCACGCCCTTGGGCCGGTTTGCATTGGCGTTGGCCAGCGTGGTTCGCAATTGGTCCAGCGACACGCCCTGGTTGGCCAGCGCGCCGGGCAGCACGGTCACGCGCACGGCCGGCAGCGAACTGCCGCCCACCGTGACTTCGCCCACCCCATCCACCTGCGCCAGCTTCTGCGCCACGATGGTGGAGGCAATGTCGTACAACTGCCCCTGGCTCAGCGTGTCGGACGTCAACGCCAAGGTCATGATGGGCGCGTCCGACGGGTTGGACTTGTGATACGTGGGGTTGCTGCGCAAGCTGGTTGGCAAGAGCGAACGCGCGGCGTTGATGGCGGCCTGCACGTCCCGCGCGGCGCCGTTGATGTCGCGCGACAGATCGAATTGCAGCGTGATGCGCGTGGAACCCTGCGAGCTGCGCGACGTCATCTCGGTCACGCCGGCAATGCTGCCCAATGATCGTTCCAGCGGCGTGGCCACGCTGGACGCCATGGTTTCGGGGCTGGCGCCGGGCAGGCTGGCCGACACCGAAATCGTGGGAATGTCCACCTGCGGCAGCGGCGCCACCGGCAGCAGGAAGAAGGCCAGCAAGCCCGCCATCACCACCGCCAGGCTAAGCAGCGTGGTCGCTACCGGCCGCATGATGAAAGGCGCCGACAGAATCATGACGCATCCCCGGCCGCCGGCTCGCGCACGCCACGCCAGCGGCGCGACAGTCGGTCGAACATCAGATAGATGACCGGCGTGGTGAACAGCGTGAGCACCTGGCTAAGCAGCAGGCCGCCCACCATGACCAGGCCCAGCGGCTGGCGCAGTTCCGCCCCCGTGCCGGTGGACAGCATCAGCGGCAGGGCGCCGAACAAGGCGGCCAGCGTCGTCATCAGAATGGGGCGAAAGCGCAGCAGCGCCGCTTCGTGGATGGCCGCGCGCGGGCTCAAGCCCCGCTTGCGCTCGGCGTCCAGCGCGAAGTCGATCATCATGATGGCGTTCTTTTTCACGATGCCGATCAAGAGGATGATGCCGATGATGCCGATCATGTCCAGCTCGGTGCCGCTGATCAGCAAGGCCAGCAAGGCGCCCACGCCGGCGGACGGCAAGGTCGACAGGATGGTGATGGGGTGGATGTAGCTTTCGTACAGCACGCCCAACACGATGTACATGGTGACCACGGCGGCCAGGATCAGCCACAGCGTGCTGGTCAGGGAATTCTGGAACGCCAGCGCCGCGCCCTGGAAACGGGTTTCAACGCTGGCGGGCATGCCGATCTCGGCCTCGGCGGCGGTGATGGCTTCAACCGCATTGGACAACGACGCCCCCGGCGCCAGGTTGAACGACACGGTCACCATCGGGAACTGGTCCAGCCGGTTCACGGCCAGCACGGTCTTGCCTTCGGAAATATGCGCCACCGACGACAAGGGCACCTGCGTTCCGGTCGAGGTTGGCACATGGATCTGACCCAGCGAAGATGGGTTCATCCTGAACTGCGGCTGCACTTCCAGCACCACGCGGTACTGGTTGGACTGCGTGAAAATCGTAGAGATCAGCCGCTGGCCGAAGGCGTCGTAAAGCGCCTCGTCGATGACGGCGGCGGTGATGCCCAAACGGGACGCCGCATCGCGGTCGATTTCAACCCAGGTTTGCAGGCCGTCGTCCTGCAGGTCATCGGTGACGTCTTTCAGGCCCGGCACCTGGCGCAGCCGCTCCACCAGCTTGGGCGTCCATTCGCTCAACACCTTCAGGTCGGGGTTGGACAGCGTCATCTGGTATTGCGTGCGGCTGACGCGGTCTTCAATCGTCAGGTCCTGCACGGGCTGCATGTAGACGGTCAGCCCGTCCTGCTTGCTCAGCGATTCCTGCAAGCGCGCCATGACGGTAGCCAGGTCGCCGTTGCGTTCGGCCTGCGGCTTCAGCGCAATCTGCATGCGCCCGGCGCTAAGCGTGGCGTTGCTGCCGTCGACCCCGATGAACGAGGACACGGCCTGCACGTCCGGGTCTTCCAGCACCAGGCGCGCCGCGGCCTGCTGGCGTTCGGCCATGGCGGGGAACGAGATGGATTGCGGGCCTTGCGTAATGGCCTGGATCAGGCCGGTGTCCTGCTGCGGGAAGAAGCCCTTGGGCACCATCAGGTACAGCACCACCGTCAGGGCGAACGTGCCCAGCGCCACCAGCAGGGTCAGCGTCTGATGCCGCAGCACCACTTGCAGCATGCGGTCGTAGCCGGCGATGACGCGGTCGATGAAGTTGCCGGTGGCCGTATGGAAACGCCCGTGCTTCTGTTCCGATTCGGCGCGCAGCAGGCGCGCGCACATCATCGGCGTCAGGGTCAATGACACCACCAGCGATATCAGGATGGATACCGCCAGCGTGATGGCGAATTCGCGGAACAAGCGGCCCACGACTTCCGTCATGAACAGCAGCGGAATCAGCACGGCGATCAGCGAGAAGGTCAGCGAGATCAGCGTGAAGCCGATCTGCGAGGCGCCCTTCAACGCGGCCTGCATCGGCGTTTCGCCTTCTTCAAGGTGGCGCGCAATGTTCTCGATCATGACGATGGCGTCGTCCACCACGAAGCCGGTGGCGATCGTCAGCGCCATCAAGGTCAGATTGTTGATGGAGAAGCCGGCCAGGTACATGATGCCGAACGTGCCCACCAGCGACAGTGGCACCACGACGCTGGGGATCAGCGTGGCGGTCAGGCTGCGCAGGAACACAAAGGTCACCATGACCACCAGCGCCACGGCCAGCAGCATTTCAAACTTCACGTCTTCGACGGAATCGCGAATGGTCTGCGTGCGGTCGGACACCACGGTCACGTCCAACGTGGCGGGCAAGGCGGCGCGCAACTGCGGCAACAGCGTCTGGATGCGGTCGACCACGTCGATCACGTTGGCGCCCGGCTGGCGCTGGATATTCAAGAGGATGGCGGGCTTGTCGCCCACCCATGCGGCCTGGCGGGTGTCTTCGGCGCCCTCGACCGCGCGCGCCACGTCGGACAGGCGCAGCGGCGCGTTGTTTTTGTAGGCGATGATCAGGTCGTTGTAGTCAGTGGGCGACTTCAGTTGATCGTTGGCGTTGATGGTGGTGGACCGCAGCGGCCCGTCCAGGTTGCCCTTGGGCTGGTTGACGTTGGCGCCCACGATGGCGGTGCGCAGATCCGACAGCGCCAAACCATTGGCGGCCAGCGCCTGCGGGTTGACCTGCACGCGCACGGCCGGACGCTGCCCGCCCGCCACGCTGACCAGGCCCACGCCCGGAATCTGCGACAGCTTTTGCGCGACCCGCGTGTCGACCAGGTCGCGCACCTGCGGCAAGGGCATGGTGGGCGACGTGATGGCCAGCGTCAGCACGGCGGCGTCGGCCGGGTTCACCTTGTTGTAGGTGGGCGGCACCGGCAGGTCGCTGGGCAGCAGGTTGGATGCCGCGTTGATGGCGGCCTGCACCTGCTGCTCGGCCACGTCCAGCGGCAGCGTCAGGTTGAACTGCATGGTGATGACCGAGGCGCCACCCGAACTGGTGGACGACATCTGGTTCAGGCCCGGCATCTGCCCAAACTGCCGTTCCAGCGGGGACGTGACCAGGGACGTCATCACGTCGGGGCTGGCCCCCGGGTACAGCGTCACCACCTGGATCGTCGGGTAGTCCACTTCGGGCAGCGCGGATACCGGCAAGAGCCGGTAGGCGATGAAGCCAGAGATAAGGATGGCCAGCATCGCCAGCGTGGTGGCCACGGGGCGAAGAATGAACAGACGCGACGGACTCACGATGGGCTCGGCTTATTTCGACGGCGGCGTGGTGCCGGCCGGCGCGCCCGCGCCCAGCGTCTTGTCGCGGGTGGCGGGAATGACTTCGGCACCGCCCACGATTTCCACCTTGGCGCCGGCGCGCAGGCGGTCGGTGCCTTCGGTTACGACGCGGTCGCCCGGCTTCAGCCCTTCGTTCACGGCCACCATGCCGTTGTTGATGGCGCCCAGCTTCACCGGGCGCACGACAATGGTGTTGTCTTGCTGCACCAGGAAGACAAAGGCGCCGGCCGAGCCTTGCTGCACGGCGGCGGTGGGAATGGCGGTGACGTCCTTGCGCGTCAGTACGTGCAGGCGCACATTGACGAACTGGTTGGGAAAGAGCGCGTCGTCGGCGTTGTCGAACTTGGCTTTCAGCTTCAAGGTACCGGTGGTGACGTCGATCTGGTTGTCCAGGGTTTCCAGCACGCCGGTGGCGATGCGGCGGGTGTCGGCGCGGTCATAGGCGTCAACCGGCAGGGTGCGGCCGGCGGCGAGTTCAGCGCGCACTTCAGGTAGCTGGGTTTCGGGCAGCGTGAAGACGACGGAGATCGGCTGCGTTTGCGTAATCACCACAAGCCCGTTGGTGTCTGAGCTGGACACGAGGTTGCCCCGGTCAACCTGGCGCAGGCCCAGCCGGCCGCTGATGGGCGCGGTGATGCGGGCATAGTCCAGTTGCAGCTTGGCGTTGTCCACGTTGGCCTGGTCGCTTTTGACGGTGCCTTCGTACTGGCGCACCAGCGCCGCCTGCGTATCCACCTGCTGCTTGGCAATGGAGTTTTGCTTGAACAGGGTCTGATAGCGTTGCAGGTCGCGGCGCGCGTTTTCAAGCTGGGCCAGGTTCTGCATCTGCGTGCCGCGCGCCTGATCCAGCGCCACCTGGAACGCTCGCGGATCCACCTGCGCCAGCAGGTCGCCCGCCTTCACGCGTTGGCCTTCCTGGAACGCCACGTCCACCAGTTCACCACTGACACGGCTACGCACGGTGACAGTGTTGTAAGCGGTGACGGTGCCAAGCGACTTCAGATAGATGTCGATGTCCTGCGTGGTGGCGGTGGCAATGCGCACCGGCACGGGCATGTTGGCCAAGGCGGCCATCGGCGGACGCGCCCCGCCCGGCCCCCGCGCCCCACCCGGCCCGGCCTGCTTGGCATCGGGGCGCAGCGCAAACCAGGCAACGCCCGCCGCCACTAGCAACAACACCGCCAGCCCGACAACGCGGCGGCGGCTCCAGCGGGAAGCTTGGGAAACAGGACGACTTTCGGACATGGAACGGTTCCGGGCACTAATGCGGAAAGCCGTATTGTCTACTAGTCAGTCCCGGTTTCGCGCACGGAGCGATCCAGTTGAAACTGGCCGCAACAAGAATCGGGTTTGAAGAGTGGGGGGGAGGCGGAGGGGGGCCGGGTTCTTGGCTTTGGACTGGCGCTGCACGCGGCCTACCTGACGGATGGCGCGATGTTGATCGTAGGATGGGTGGCGCGCGGGAGGCTATCTGCTAGAACATGATTGCGTATCGCGCGAAACCCATCACGCGGCGGCCGCGCTGTGGCTAGCCCTGCTTGGAGTTCAGCGTTGCTTGATGGGTTTCGCGCGATGCACGGTGGGGTTCTTGCCGCTGAGTTCCCGCGCTGTGGCCAGCCCTGCTTGGGGTTCAGCGTTGCTTGATGGGTTTCGCGCGATACACGGTGGGGTTCTTGCCGCTGAGTTCCCGCGCTGCACCCATCCTACGAGCTGCAGAGGGTCATTTGAAAAGCCACGTCGCGGGCGACCTGCTGGGGTTTGAATTCGCCGTCCTGGGTGGAAAAGCGTATCCAGATCATGTACTTATTGGCGCTGATCTCGGGAAACAGGCCTTGATCCTCGTCCACCCAGACACGCAGCAACTGGAATTGCTTGCCACCCAGCATCTGCTGATAAGCGCCCTGCTCGGCCACGATATCGGTCTTGCGGCCGGATTCGCGCAGCAATCGCAAGGCCAGCGTCAGCCCGTCATGCAACGCCAAAAAGGGAGACACCCAGGCCTGCAGGTCCGCGCAGCGGGCGGCTTCGGACTTGTTCTGCCAGGCAAAGTAAGAAGGCATGTCCACTTGCGTCGCGCTGCCCGGCACGGACAGGCGTCCACGCAGGCTGGTCAACCATTCGTTTTCGCGCAGGGATTGCCCGGTTTTGCCAGGAGCGGCCAAGGCGCTGCTGACTTTTTCCAGCTCGCGCAGCATGCCTTCCAACGCATCCTGCGCCACGCCGGGGTGATCGCGCAAACCCATCAGCGCCGTACGTTGGCGCTCAAGGTCTTGCAGCACGGCGCCTTTCACGTCGGTGCGTTCGCAGGCGTCGAGCAGATCAAACAGAGACGTGACGGCCACCTGATGTTGGCGAGAGTCCCCTGCCCGCGAAAAGAAAAACAACCTGTCCAACAGGTATTCCAATCGCAGGTAAGCGCGGATGCGCTCGTTGAAGGGATATTCGTAAACAATCACGCTTTTTTTCAGGCCCGTCAGTGGTCGGCCAGGCGGCCGAAAGGTTTAGAGTGCCGGCCAAGCTGGCGCTTACCGGCCCGTTGTCGCCGCCAGCGCAAGCCAGCGGTCATGCAAAATCCTGGCTTGCGCGCGCAACTGCTCTGGTGAGGTGGCGCCGTCGTTGGTGATGACGTCGTCCGCGATGTCCAGGCGAGTTTCTCGCGCAGCCTGTGCCGCCATAATACGCCTGATGGCTGGCTCCGTCAGCCCGCTGCGCGCCTGCACGCGGGCCACCTGCGTGTCAGGGTCGCAGTCCACCACACAGATGCGATCCACACGCCCGCGCCATCGCGCCAGTGACTCCACCAAAAGCGGCACCACGAAGACCAGATACGATCCGGCGGCAGCCGCGGCCTGGCGCCGCGTTTCTTCGGTGATGATGGGATGCAGCACCGCTTCCAGCCGCAGCCGCGTGTCCGGGTCCGAGAAGGCACGCTCGCGCATCCATTCTCGATTGAGCGCACCATCGGACGTCAGCGCCTGCGTACCGAATTCGGCTTCGATGGCGGGCATGGCGGCCCCACCGGCCGCCGTCAGCGCACGCGCGATCTCATCCGTGTCGACCAGGGTCGCGCCCCATTCCGCCAGCATGTCAGCCACGCGGGACTTGCCCGAACCGATACCGCCCGTCAGCCCAATCTTGAACATGATGCTTATCCTTTCTTGCCGGGCTTACGCCCTAGTGCATTAAGCGCCACAAGCCTTCGTCGCCACCCAGCAGCAGCATCACGATGCCCGCCAGGGCCAGGTAAGGCCCAAAGGGCAGTGGCTGCCCGCGGCTGGCGCGTCCGCTGAGCGTCAGCGCGCCGCCGATCACCACGCCCACCACCGATGCCGCCAACAACAACATCGGCAGTGACTCCGCGCCAAACCACGCGCCCAAGGCCGCCAGCAGTTTGAAGTCGCCATATCCCATGCCTTCGCGCCCGGTCAGCAAACGAAACAGATGGAAGATCAGCCACAGGAACACATAGCCGGCCACGGCCCCGATCACCGCCATGGGCAGCGTGGAGAACGTGCCGAACAGATTGACCAACAGGCCCGCCCATACCAACGGCTGCGTCAGCACATCCGGCAGCAGCGTGGTTTCAAAATCAATCCAGGCCAGGGCGATCAGCATGGCCGACAAGCCCATGGCGAACAAGGCCACGGGCGTTGCGCCGTAGCGCCACGCGCAGGCGGCAAACAAGGCGCAGGTCAGCAATTCAATCGCGGGATAGCGCCAAGCGATCACCGCGTGGCAAGCGGCGCAGCGCCCACGCAGCAGCAGCCAGCCCAGCACGGGCAGCCGACGCCATCCGCGTACCGGAGCTTGGCAGGCAGGGCATTGCGACGCGGGGCGGAACAGGCCATCAGGGCTATCGGGCCGCGCGCGGCCCACCGCATCCAGACATTGCGCCTGCCATTCGCGTTCCATCATGCGGGGCAGCCGGTAAGTCAGCACGGTCAGCCAGCCGCCGATGAACAGCCCGGCCAAGGCGGCCGCGCCGATAAACGCGCCCAAGGGAATATCAAAGGCCTGCCACACCATGCTCGACGTCATGCTCATGTTCTCGCCCGACGAACGCGCGCGCTCCATTCCGCGCCAAGCCTTGCGGCCGGATGGCAAAAAGCAAGGCGCCGGCCGTGTCGTTTATTGTGCATAAAGTGCGGGCTACACCCAAGAGTGGCTAAGGGAACGTATCGAATCTTCGCATAAGTGCGTAAAATCGGAGACAGACTCAATTCACGGATAAGCTGCCATGATCGCCCGCGTCGACATCGTTTCCCGATCCCGCAAACTCAGCGTCATGGGGCTGCTGCTAGCCGGAACCGCCCTTGGGGCGGCAGGTTGCGCCCAACAGAAAACCGAAGGCTATTACGACCCACCGGTGGAAAGCACGGTAACCGATGCCCAATACCAGGGTTCGGGTGCTGGCTACCGCAGCGTCATCCGCGCGCCGTCGCAGGTGCAAATCGCGCTCAAGCCCGATGCCCGCAAACCGCAGAACCAGGCCCCGCAAGCCTCGGCCGATGGGCCCACCACGGAAGACGGCCAGCCCGTGCCGGAAGGCGCCACCGATACCGGCGGCGCGTCCGCCCCGGCCCCCGCCCCCAATGCCGCGTCGCAAAGCCTGGTACCGCAGCCGCAAACCTATATGGGCACCCTGCCGTGTTTTTCGCCCGCCATGCAATGCACGGCGCAGCGCGTCACGCTGACGTTGGCCCCTAACGGCCGTTGGCGCGGCCGCACGGCCTACCTGGACGACGACCCCAAGAAGGGCCCTGCCGTTACCGAACAAGGCTGCTGGGACGCCACCGACGAACGCCCGCCGCGCGTCATCCTGATGGATGCCAACGGCAATGTGCGGGTTGAATTCCTGGTGGCCGCCAACAATGTGCTGCGCGTGCGTTCCATTGGCGGCAAAACGCCCAACCTGAACTACAACCTGACCCGCCAACCGGACCTGGACCCGATTGACGAGCTGGCCAAGGCCACGGCGCCCAAGTGCCCCTGATGCCATGAAGGCAGTGCAACGACGGGCCGGCTGAATCGGCCCTGTCCCACGACGCCACACCCATCGGGCCTGACGAACACCGCGTTCGCCGGGCCCGATTCTTTTGCGGCGCAACCTGGCGCTGCACGGAGGCATCATGGCTCGACTCCGGCGGAGTCAGGGTCAAGCCCAGGCGCAGGCTCAGCCTTGGGCCCCGGTTCGAAACCAGACCGGCCAGCACCGGGCGGGCTGCCGCCGTATTCCTGCGCAGGTTCATGCAACACGTGGCCAGACGCTGGCGCATGCGCGGTGGGCACCATCAACCCCGCGGGCAAATCGTCCTGTGCGGCTTCAAGAATGGGAGACGCGCCGGAACGCCCGTGCGCGCATAGGCGGCAAGCCAGTTGCATGGCGTTGCGCACATCAAGCTTGATGAAGATGCGGGCGCGATGGGCCTCTGCCGTGCGCAGCGAAATGCCCAGGTCGATGGCAATGACTTTATTCGGGCGGCCGGCCGCCACATAGTCAACGATTTGCCGTTCGCGGGGAGTCAACGCAGAAAGCGCCGTTTCAAGATCGGGACGGGAAACACGCATGGGGCGACTCGTTTTTGCAATGTAGGATTACAAGAAGTCTGCCCGGCCGCCCAAAACGGCGATAGCTGGCAATTCTGTCAGGGGTCAGGGCGCCGCATGAATACAGGCCCCGCCCCGCACGCAGGATCAGGCCTTGTAAGCCAGTTCCAGGTTGTCGATCAGACGGGTGGCGCCCAGCTTGGCGGCTGCCAGCACCACCAGGGGTTCGCCTGCCTGCAGGTCGGCGGCGTCAGGGCGGTTCAGGTCACGCTGACGGCGCAAGGCGATGTAATCCACCTTCCAGCCGCGCTGGCTCAGGTGGTTGGCGGCGTCGCGCTCCAGGGCCTGCGCATCGCGCGCCCCTTCGGCCAGACGCTGGCCGATGTTCTGCAGCGCGGCGTACAGCGCGGGCGCCTCGGCGCGCTCGCCCTCGGTCAGATAGCGGTTGCGCGACGACAGCGCCAGGCCGTCATCGGCCCGCACCGTTTCATGCGCCAGCACTTCCACCGGCAGTTGAAACTGGCGGCACATATTGCGCACCACCATCAGCTGTTGATAGTCCTTCTTGCCGAACACCGCCACGCGCGGCTGCACGCAGGAAAACAGCTTCAGCACCACCGTGCTGACACCTTCGAAAAAACCGGGGCGGAACTCGCCTTCCAGGATATCGCCCAGATCATTGGGCGGCTGCACACGGAAGTTCTGCGGTTCGGGGTACATCTCGCGCTCATTGGGCGCGAACAGCACGTAAACGTCGCGCGCCTGCTCCAGCTTTTCAATGTCGGCGGCCAGGGTGCGGGGATATTGGTCAAAGTCTTCGTTGGGCCCGAATTGCAGGCGGTTCACGAAAATACTGGCCACCACGGGGTCCCCGTGCTGACGCGCCAACTTCATCAACGACAGGTGGCCTTCGTGCAGATTGCCCATCGTGGGCACGAAAGACACCCGGTTTTGTCCGCGCAGGTGATCGCGCAATTCCTGGATGGTGTGTACGACTTTCAAGAGGACTCTCCGGGGTTGGGGGCAGCCCGGTCAGGATCAGGCCGCGACCGCCGCCACGCTGGTATAGGCCAGGCGGACATAGATGGGCGCGTAGGGCTCGGCCTGCGTAATCTCTAGCAAGGATTCGCGGGCCAGTTCCAGCATGGCGATGAAATGCACGACGACCACAGCCGCGGGCGCGCCTTCGCGGACGCGCTCCATGAAGAGGTCGCCGAATTCCATGAAGCGCACGTCGTTCAGGCGCCGCAGGATATGCGTCATGTGGTCGCGCACCGACAACTGTTCGCGCGTGATGTGATGGTGCTGGTTCAGCTTGGCCCGTTTCATGATGTCGGCCCAGGCCTGGCGCAGGTCGTCCACGCTGACCTCGGGCATCATGCGTTCAACGCTGAGGTCGGCCACGGCCTGGCTGCTGACGAAGTCGCGGCCCAATTGGGGCAGCTTGTCGAGCTTTTGCGCGGCCAGCTTCATCTGCTCGTATTCAAGCAGGCGGCGCACGAGTTCGGCGCGCGGGTCCTCGGGCTCTTCGCCGGTGTCGGTCTTCTTTACCGGCAGCAGCATGCGCGACTTGATTTCAATCAGCATGGCCGCCATCAGCAGATATTCGGCGGCCAGCTCCAGATTGGTGATGCGGATCTGGTCCACATAAGACAGGTACTGCCGCGTGACATCCGCCATCGGGATGTCCAGAACATTGAAGTTCTGCTTGCGGATCAGGTACAGCAGCAGGTCCAGCGGCCCTTCGAACGCCTCAAGAAACACTTCCAGCGCATCCGGCGGAATGTACAGATCCGTCGGCATCTGGAACAGCGGCTCGCCGTACAGGCGCGCAAACGCCACGCTGTCGACGGTGTCTGGCGTGCTGTCCACGGGCGGCGCCACTAGCTTGTCCAGCGCCTCGCCAGGGACTGAAGGGTTACGGGACATGTCTGCCGCAACGGGGATCAGTCTGCCGAATACACGTACGGTTTTTGCGGCACGCGGGCCGCGCGGAAGCCTTCAAGCAGTTCCGAATCTTGCGGTTTGTCCCAAAGACGGGCGCGGCCTTCACGCTGGCGTTCTTCGGTGCCAGGGTGCGACTGCTTGAAGTCTTTCAGGAAAAGGGTGATCTCGGATTCGTAGTTGGTCGCCATGACGCCAATTTCAGTAGGTTGCAGATCCGACGAGTTTACTTCACGCCGGGCAAAATCCCCGGCGTTACAATCGTCAGGCATCCAACGCCCCCCCTCCCCCCATGTCAGCCGAATCCGCAGCCGCAGCCAATCCCGCTCCGCCCTCAAACCCGGACGCGCTGCGCGCGGCACGCATGATTCCCTTCATCGTGGGCTGTGCGCTGTTCATGCAGATGCTGGACGCCACCGTCGTGGCCACCGCCCTGCCCGCCATGGCGCGGGCGCTGGGGTCCACGCCGGTGCGGCTGAACGTGGCGATTACGTCCTACCTGCTGGCGGTGGCCGTGTTCGTGCCGATCAGTGGCTGGGCGGCTGACCGCTACGGCGCCCGCCGGGTGTTCCTGGCAGCCATCGGGCTATTTACGCTCAGTTCGGTCGCCTGCGCCATTTCGCAGGACCTGCCTCAGTTGGTCATGGCACGGATCGTCCAGGGAATGGCGGGCGCAATGATGGTGCCGGTGGGGCGCATCATCCTGCTGCGCACGGTGCCCAAGCACGATTTGCTGAAGGCCATGTCGTTTTTGTCCATCCCGGCGCTGCTGGGCCCGGTGATCGGACCACCGCTGGGCGGCTTCATGGTCACGTACATGTCGTGGCACTGGATTTTCCTGATCAATATCCCTATTGGTGTGCTGGGTATTGCGCTGGTGCTGCGCTATGTGGAGGAAATCAAGGAAGAATCGGCACCGCGGCTGGACTGGCTGGGGTTTCTGCTTAGCGCGGTCTGCCTGGCGTCGCTGGTCAGCGGCTTTGAGGCCATCGGCCGCGATGTGATGCCCTTGCCCCTGTTGCTGGGGTTGATCGCGGTGGGCGCGGCGTGCGGGTTCCTTTACGCCTGGCACGCCAGGCGCATTGAACACCCCATCATCGACCTGTCGTTGATGCGCATTCCCACCTTCGCCATTTCCACGCTGGGCGGCAACCTGTGCCGCTTCTCCGTGGGCGCCACCCCGTTTTTGCTGGCCATGCTGTTGCAGGTGGGCTTTGGCCTGACGCCGTTCGCGGCCGGCATGATCACCTTTGCCAGTGCCGCTGGCGCGCTGCTGATGAAATTCGTAGCCACGCCCATCGTCCGGCACTTCGGCTTCCGCCGCGTGCTGACCGTGAACGCACTGCTTACCGGTATGTTCATCATGGTGTGCGCCACCTTCACGCCCGCAACGCCGGTGTGGTTGATGATCGCCATTCTGCTGGTCGGCGGCTTCTTCCGTTCGCTGCAATTCACCGGGGTAAATACGCTAACCTATGCCGACATACCCCCGTCCAGAATGAGCCACGCCAGCAGTTTCGCCGCCATGGCGCAACAACTGGGGATCACGTTGGGCGTCGGGGTGGCCGCGGTAACGCTGAACATCAGCATGACCCTGCGCGGCGCCGAGACGCTTGCGGTCCGCGACGTCATCGCGGGCTTTCTCGTCATCGGGCTGATGTGCATGGCCTCGGTCCTTTCCTTTAGACGCCTTGAGCCGCAGGCCGGGGCACACCTGAACGGCGGCAAACAAAGTGACGACGAATGAATTTGTTCTAGCCCTGGACCAGGGCACGACCAGCTCGCGGGCCATTGTGTTCGACCGCGCGGGCGTGGTGCGCGGCGTCGGCCAGCGTGAATTTCGCCAACACTATCCACGGCCAGGCTGGGTGGAACACGATGCCGGCGAGATCTGGCACAGCCAACTGGACGTGGCGCGCGAAGCGCTGCGCAACGCCGGCGCCACGGCGGCTGATGTCGCCGCCATCGGCATCACCAACCAACGCGAAACCACGCTGATCTGGGAACGCGCCACCGGTCGCCCGCTGGCCCGCGCCATCGTCTGGCAAGACCGCCGCACCGCGCCCATGTGCGACCAACTGCGCAACGACGGGCACGCCGACTTCCTGCAATCGCGCACGGGCCTGGTGTTGGACGCCTATTTCTCGGGCACCAAGCTGGCATGGCTGCTGGACCACGTACCGGGCGCGCGCAAGATGGCCGATCGCGGCGAGCTGGCTTTCGGCACGGTGGACACCTGGCTGATCTGGCAGTTGACCGGCGGCGCAGTGCACAGCACCGATTGCAGCAACGCGTCGCGCACGATGTTGTTCGATCTGCATACGCAGGATTGGAATGACGAGATCCTGGCGTTGTTGAACATCCCGCGCAGCGTGTTGCCGAGCATTGCGCCCAGCAGCGCGGTCGTGGGTGAAGCCCTGCCGGAATGGCTGGGCGGCTCGATCCCGATCGCGGGCGTGGCCGGCGACCAGCAAGCTGCCACCTTCGGCCAGGCCTGCTTCACCCCTGGCATGGCGAAGAACACCTACGGCACCGGCTGCTTCATGCTGATGAACGTGGGCGACAAGCCAGTGCAGTCCAAGAACCACCTGCTGTCGACGGTAGGCTGGGGCCTGCCGCAAGCCGGCGTAGACGGCTGGAAACCCACCTACATGCTGGAAGGCGGCGTGTTCGTGGCGGGCGCGGCGGTGCAATGGCTGCGTGATGGGCTGGGCATCATCCAGCGTTCGGAAGACATTGAGTCCCTGGCTGCCAGCGTATCGGATACCGACGACGTCTTCATGGTGCCGGCCTTCGCGGGGCTGGGCGCGCCGCACTGGGACCCTTATGCGCGCGGCACGCTGGTGGGCCTGACCCGCGGCACCACCCGCGCACACATTGCACGAGCCACGCTCGAATCCATCGCCTTGCAAAGCGCGGAGTTGCTGACCTGCATGAATGGCGACAGCGGCATCGCGCTGACCGAACTGCGAGTAGACGGCGGCGCCGCCCGCAACGACCTGCTGATGCAGATGCAGGCAGACCTTCTGGGTGTTCCGGTAGTGCGCCCGCGAGTACCAGAATCGACAGCCTTGGGCGCCGCCGGATTGGCCGGGCTGGCAGTAGGCTTCTGGGGCAGCCAGGAAGAATTCGCCTCCAAATGGCAAGCCGAACGCACCTTCGAACCCGCCTGGCCACAAGCCGTGCGCGAAGCCCGGATGAAACGGTGGCGGCAGGCGGTGGAATTATCGAAGGGGTGGAGCTCGGGGAAGTGATGGGTTACGTGCGATATGTATGGACCGGGGACATGGGTGACACATGTTCGGGGACATGGGTAACACATAGGTTTTTATCCTATTGGCGTGCTC